>NZ_LZMI01000082.1:0-50975 GCF_001665475.1 Gordonia sp. 852002-51296_SCH5728562-b
TCCTGCTCGATTACGCGCCCAAGGGCGGCGTATTGCCGATGCGTCCCAGGGTGGGCGCAACGCTGGTCGCGGCGATGCACTTCTACCCGGGCTCGCCTCTGCTGCGCTGCCTCTACGACGACGCAGAGTCACCGCAGCCCGACGCAGAGTCACCGCAGCCCGACGCACTCCCACATCCCGATCCGCTCGGCATGCTCGTGCTCTCCGACATCGCCGCGACCAGCGTTGCGCCCACCCTGGGACGCATCGGCAATACGCCGCCCTTGGGCGCGTAATCGAGCAGGACACCGAAGCGCTTGGTCTTCGCACCCCAGATCCAGGTTCGCCGAGTCTGGAGCCGGTCGTCGTCGGTGTCTCGACGGCCGAGGCACAACCACGTGTCTGTGATGCCCTCGGCGGCGAGGACATCCGCTTTGGCGACGGGATAGCCGATGTGTCGGCGGACCGTGGCGGCGAGATCGGCAGGTAGGAGGTCGAGCCGCTGATGTGCGGCGCTCAACGACCACAGGCTGCCGAACTCTTCCAGTAGGCGTGCCGGCCAGTCGACGCCGCTCGTGGGTCCCGCGAACAACTCGGGTAGCGCTCGGATCTTGGACGCCAACCCCGGGGCCTGGGCATCGACCAGCCGTGCGGCGACGCCGTCGAATCGGCCGTAGGCGTCGACGTCGGTGCCCGCCAGGCCGTGGCCGAGCTGGTCGGTGAGCCAGAGTTGCAATTCGTCGATACCGCTGCCGACACGGCGGACGCGTTGCGCTGCGGTCGAGGCCGCGCGGCCGGGATCTTTGGAGGCGGCCGGCTGCGCGGGCGCGGCGGACTGCCGCTCGCGTCTCGCGGCGAGCCATGCTGCGGCGTGGTCAGCGGGCTGCGCGGCATCGGCAACTTCACCTTGTGCCCACAGCAGCAGGAGTCCGAGAGCGTGTTTGCACGGGAACTTCCGTGACGGACACGAGCACTTGAAGGCCGGCGAGGTGAGTTCGACGATGGTCTGGTACGGCGTTTTGCCGCTGCCCTTGCAGTGACCCCACACCAGCGAATCGGCTGCACCGGTGCCTGACCAGGGCGTCGGGGTGGCCAGCTTCTGACCGGCCTTGGCCGACGAGGCGTCGGGCGCGAGCGCCAGCACCTCGTCAGTGGTCCACCTGTCCCCCATGCAGTTCAGACAACCACACGGGACTGACATCCGCGGGCGAGGCCAGTTGCGTGGATGACGGTGACGTCAGCGACTGCGCGGGTGTCAGAAAGTACTCGGCGTCAAAAACTACTTGGGGGATTGATGGTCGACTTGTCGACGCCTGTGTCCGGGACACCCCACTTCGCGAAGATCTTGGCGTAGTCGCCGGTCTTGATGAGCTTGTTGACGGCGTCGGACAGCGGTTTGGCCAGGCCCGAGTCCTTGGCGGTGACGAATCCGACTGGCGTCGAGCTGATCTGGCCGAGGAATTTGGTTCCCTCGACGTGCTTTTCGTCGTACTTCAGGCTCAGGACCGGGCCGAAGAAGAGGTCCACCTTGCCGTTGGCCAGACCCAGGAAGATGGGGGCGGTGTCGTTGAAGTACTGGACAGTCCAGGGCTTCTTGCCGATCTTCGCGCAGTCGCCGACATGCGAGCTCAGCAGCGTCTGGAAGGTGGACCCGGGCGTGGTGGCGATGGTGTAACCGCAGACGTCGGTGATGGTGGAAACCTTTTGGAGGTCGACGCGTGACGAGCCCAGGAATCCTTGGCCGTCATTGAGATAGGTCGAGAAGTCGAGGACCTTCTCACGCTCGGCGGTGACACCGAAATTCGCCTGTCCCACTTGGTATTTTCCGTTCTGGACACCGGGGATAATCGAGGCGAAGGTGCCATACTGCACATTCCAGTTGATGCCGAGTACCTTGCCGATCGCGGTACGCAGGTCGAGATCGAGCCCGACGTTTTTGTCGTCGACGACGCCACCGTGCGGCAGACTCGACGTTCCGGGAGTCTGAGTTGTCCCGACGGTCAAAGAGCCTGCATTGCGCACACTTTGGGGCAGCTCGGCACTGATTGCATCGTCTTTGGCAATGCTGCTCGTGATGTCCTGTGTCGGAACGGCAGACGCCTCCGCAGAGTTCGCTGCGCCGTCCGACGACGAGCCACAACCACTCAACACGATGCTCCCGACCACCGCGCCGGCGGCCAACAGAGCGAGGATACGTGGGCGGTTCTTCATCGTCTTAGTCCCCTTGTCTGAATTCTTCTGTGTAGTAACTGGTTACGGCACGCAGAGGTAATCATCGTGCACACTCGCACGGGTTCCTCAGAGCACCGCGGAGAGAAACGCTTTCGTACGCTCGTGCTGCGGGTCGTCGAGAATCTCTGCGGGAGAGCCTGATTCGACGATCCGACCACCGTCGAGGAAGATCGCCTGGTCGGCCACTTCGCGGGCGAATCCGATCTCGTGGGTGACGATCACCATGGTCATTCCACTGCGCGCGAGGTCGCGGATCACGGCGAGGACTTCGCCGACGAGTTCCGGATCGAGCGCGCTGGTCGGCTCGTCGAACAGCAGCAGGCGCGGCTCGAGCGCCAAGGCGCGTGCGATAGCGACGCGCTGCTGTTGTCCGCCGGAGAGTTGGCGCGGATAGGCGTCTTCGCGGCCGGCCATGCCAACTCGTTCGAGAAGATCACTGGCGCGTGCCTGCGCCTCTCGGCGTGCGATGCGGGCCGCCAACGGACCCTCGATCACGTTCTGCAGCACCGTCATATGGCCGAACAGGTTGAACTGCTGGAACACCATCCCGATTTTCGAACGCTGCTGAGCGATCTCGCGATGCGACAGCTCATGCAGCTTGCCTGCCGATGGTCGGTATCCGATGATCTCGCCGCCGACCTCGACGAAGCCGCTGTCGGGCTTCTCGAGGTGGTTGATACACCGCAGCAGTGTCGACTTGCCCGAGCCGGACGGTCCGAGCAGCACGGTGACGGTGCCTGTCGGGACGTCGACGTCGATGCCGTCGAGCACCTTGTGGAGTCCGAAACTCTTGCGCAGTCCTCTGATTCGCACGAGAGGTAGTGTCTGGTCGTTGTCCGCGTCGTCCTCGTGCTGGTCCGCGTCGTGCCTGCGGTGGGTCGTCGAAAAGCTCACGCGCGCACCGCTCCTTCGTTGCGGAGGTCGAGTCTGCGCAGCTCGGTACGGACCCGCCCGAACAGGGGCAGGTTCTCGCGGACCGTCGTCCAGAAGCTCTGTTGCGGTCGACGATTGCCGCGTGAGTAGTGGCGTTCGACGAAGTACTGTCCGACCGACAGCACGCTCGTGACGATGATGTACCAGATCGTCGCGACCAAGAGGAGCGGCAGGATGAGATAGTTCTGCTGGTAGATCAACTGCGCCGAATAGAGCAGATCTTGAACCGCGATGACGCTGACGATCGACGTCGCTTTCAGCAGACCTATCAGTAGGTTTCCCGACGCCGGCACGATCGCTGGCATGGCCTGCGGCAGGATGATTCGACGAAAGATGCGATATCTGCTCAATCCCAACGCTTCTGCGGCCTCAGCCTGGCCCCGGTCTACGGACAGGATGCCACCGCGCACGATCTCTGCGGCGAACGCCGCGACGTCGATGGTGAGTGCGACGAAGGCCGCGAGTACACCCGAGAACAGGTGCGCCGTGTCGGCGGTGACGAACTCCGGACCGAACGGAATACCCAGTGACAGTTGCGGGTACAGCGATGCGAGCTCGTACCAGAAGAGCAACTGGACCAGCGGCGGGACGGACCGGATAAGCCAGACATAGCCCGCGCTCAACGTCGACAGGATGGGATTCGACGACAGGCGCATCACTGCGAGCAGGATTCCTAATGCGAAGCCGCACACCATGACAGCGGCGGTCAACCACAGCGTGAGTCCGAGTCCGCGCAGAATCGAGTCGTGGAAAAAGTAGTTGCCGACCACATCCCACTGGAATCGTGGGTTGGTGAACAACGTGTGCACCAGCATCGCGGCTAGTACCAACACGATGGCGCTGCTCACCCACTGGCCGGGCTTGCGGGCCTTGACCAGCTTGGCGGAGAGCAGATCCGCGTCGTCCGGCCCGCGAGTGAGCGGGCGCGCGTGCGCGGCGGTGAGTTCGGTGGTCACAGTTATCGGTCTTCGTCCTCGGCGTCGTCGTTACGGGCGATCGAATCCCGTCGGGTTGTCACCTGGAGCACCCCACCACGACGGAGGGTTGCTGGTCAGCAAGCCAGGGCTGGGCGCTGACGCTCATAACCGATGCCAGGTTAGTTCCAGGTCGACGCCGCGCCGAGGGTATGAATCTGCGCGATTCTTAGGGACGCGAATCAGAGCGACTGGGCGTTCGGCGCCAATTGCAGGACTGTCGTACGTTCAGGTGGATTAGCTCAAAATCGGACGAAACGACTCCGCAACCGACATCTGTTGATGCAGCGCCTTCGATCCTCTCGGGGTGGCAGCGATTAGGCTTTCAGTGTCGCTGACAAGAATCGTCGAAGCTGAGGAATCCGATGCCCGAGCTATTCGAGATCACCCGCCTGATCTGGGCCAAACCGTCGGCGATCTTTGAACTTCTGACCTCGCCGGAAGGTCACGTCGCCATCGACAGCTCTGGCATGTTGCAAAGTGCGGAGGGCTCGCCGGTCAGCGCGGTGGATGACGAATTCGTCGTCCACATGGACCGTGAGTCACTCAACGATCTCCCGATGGGCAAGTACGACGTCCGGGTGATCATCACGGGATTCGAGCAGGACCGCTGGATCGAGTGGACGATCATCGGCACGGTCCGCCCGCCCCTCGATCACCGGTACGGCTACCGGCTCGAACCGATCGAAGAAGGCACACTGGTCACGTCGTACTACGACTGGAGCCGTGTCACCAACGAGGACATCAAGGGCCGGTTCCCGATCATCCCCGAGGCCGGCTTGCGCGCGACGCTAGGAATTCTGGCGCGGACGGTGGAGACGCACTGACACTCAGCAGTTGCGTGGGATCCACGGGGGCATTTTCGGTACCCAGGATCCCACGCAACATGATCGCGCGGCTCGGCCAGGTCTCAGACGACGACGAAGGGCCTTCCTGAGCACGTTGCACGGGTGACCGCGCCCGACGATCCGGTGTTGGCCTGGCCGCGGTTGGTCACGTCGGCTCTGACGACGATCCGACCGGGGCCGGTGTGCACGCGTTCCGCGTACGCGATGGACACCTCACCGCGGACCGGCGTGCGGCCGATCGCCACTCCGGTCTGTCCGGAGTTGAGGTTGCGCCACGTGAAACGGACGGTTTGGTCGAAGGCCGGTGTGAAGAGTTGGTTGGCGTTCAGAAATTCGAAATCGACCTTGCCGTGGTCGATTACCCGCCTCGTGGGGTTCTCGACGACGCGGCCCGACTGGCCGACGCGGAGGAGGTTGGCGATGGGCAGCGGCGGAAAGTAGGGATTCTGAGAGGTCGTCGAACACACCGTGAGCGGCGGAGCTGGGTTGTAGGGCGCGGCGGCCGCCTGCCCCGCGGCCAGTCCGACGCCGACCATCGCGCTTGCGGTGACGATGAATGCCCCTGCAGTTCGAGACCCGAAGGCTCGCCAGGTCCTGGTGCGCCCTGTCGATGATTGCTGTGCCACCATTCGCTTCTCCTTCAGTGCCTCGGTACTGCCTGGACATACGGAGTGTCGTGGTACGACGACGAGGCGTTAACCGGAGTCATTCAAACGTGGCACCACGCATCACTTCAGCGACGCGTCGTCACCCATCACGGCACCCTCTCGACGCGGATCGGCCCCGCCGAGCCACCCGTTGCCTGAGCGCCGCAGTGCACTGAGCCCGCTGGACGGATCGTCGACCGATACCTGTTCGCCGCGTTCGCGTAGACCCTTCACGAGTGGATCGTCGGCGCCGTCGTTCGTAGTGTTAACGAGTGGGTGTTCACCACCGAGGTTCGACGTCGGGGTGTTGGCTGTGCCCAAGTCGATCATCGAGACGGCCTGCTGTGGGTTGAGTTTCCAATCCAGCATTCCAACAAGCGTTTTCACGACGAACTGGATGATCACGGAGCCGCCGGGTGAGCCGAGCGCGGCCGTCAGGGTATCTGGCTCACCGCTGGCTCCCGGCTGCATGACGAGGGTCGGTGCCATCGATGATCGCGGCCGCTTGCCCGGCGAAACCCGGTTGGCGAGAAGCGCTCCGGTCTCGTCGCGCGGCTCCGCGGAGAAGTCGGTGAGCTGGTTGTTGAGGATGAAGCCGTCGACCATGTGAAAGCTGCCGAACGCCGATTCAACGGTTGTCGTCATCGACGCCACGTTGCCGTACTTGTCGGCGACAGTGATGTGGCTGGTTCCGTGTTCTGTGCCGGTGTAGGAACCGAGCGGGACCTCACCGAGGTCTCCGGGCTGCGCCTTCCCGAGCGACGTGTTCGGTTTGATCAGTGCCGCACGCTGTTTCAGGTAGGTCGGATCGAGCATCGTCGCAACACCCTTGCCCGGCAACGGGATGAAGTCGGGGTCGGCGATGTACTTGTCGCGGTCGGCGTAGGCCAGGCGCTCCGCCTCGTTGATCAGATGCACCGCTTCAGGATTCGGGTGCCCACCGTCGCGGTCGACGCCTGTCGGGGCATCGACGGGATGTCGAAGTTGGAAAGGATGCCCATCGTCGCAGCAACCGTGATCCCGCCCGACGACGGCCCGGGCATCGCCACGATGCGGTGTCCGTGGTACTCCGTCGACACCGGCTCGCGACGCATCGCCTTGTAGTTCTTGAGGTCGTCGGTGGTGAGGAGACTCGGGGTCATGCCGTTCGACGTCGAGCCGGCCTTGGCGACGATCGCGTCGGCGATGGGTCCGGAGTACAGGGCTTGCGCGCCGTCGGTTGCCAAGGCGCCCAGCGTCTTTGCGTAGGCGGGGTTGGTCAACTTGGTGCCGGCGGCCTTGGGCGTTCCGTCGGGGTTGAGGAAGTACGAGCGGGCGTCGTCGTCGGCCTTGAGGTCTTTGGCGGATTCGGCGATTGCGGTTGCGAGGCGTGGCGAGATGTCGAAGCCGTTGTCGGAGAGGCTGACTGCAGGGTTGAAGAGATCCTTCCAAGCGGTACGACCATGTTCGTTATGGATCTCTTCGAGCATTTGTACTGCGCCAGGGACGCCGATGGAGCGGCCCGAGGCGCGGGCGCTCGGAATGGGTGCTCGTTGGTCGGTGGGGCTGATGTAGCGCAGGTAGTCCTCGGTGGCGGCGGCTGGCGCAGTCTCTCGGCCGTCGTAGGCGTTGACCTTGTGGGCCTTCGCGTCGTAGTACAGCGCGAACGATCCACCGCCGATGCCCGACGACTGCGGCTCGACGAGGCCGAGGACCATCTGCGCGGCCACGAGTGCGTCGGCCGCCGTGCCGCCATCGCGCAGCGTCTCGCAGGCGGCCTTGGTGGCGAGCGGGTTGGCGGTCGCCGCGGCGTAGGTGTTGGTCTGCACGGACTGCATGCCCGTGCGGTAGCCGGTGGCAGACTCGGGTCTGGTGGAGATGTCCTGGGACGACTTTCGCGCCGCGCTGGAGTCGGTCTGCGTGCCCGTCAGAATCTCACCGCAGGTAACCGACGGTTGGGCGGCGTCGTCGTTTGTTGACGAGCATCCGGCGAGGATGAGCGCTGGCGCGGTGGCCAACGCTGCGGCGCGGAGGAGCGGGCTAGTGTGCGGTGGACGGCGCATACAGGTCAAGGGTAGAAGCATCCGGTCGCGACTGAAGGACGAACGAGTCCATCACGTGTACCGCCCCGAGTCGATGCGGATCGGTCAGTCCTCAACCTCGACGCCGTGCCGAGTTGCAATGCCAGCGAGATCGTCGTCGTAACCCTGTCCGACCATCCGCAACCGCCAGACGTCACGTCGTCGACAGGCCTCGGCGATAATCATCGACCTCTCAGTGGTCGCTGCATCGAGTACCGCGCTCGCAATCCCGGCGTCAGGTGTAGTGACTTCTACTGCTAGCGCGCCAAGTTCGCCGAAAGTCTTGTCCTCGATCGAGGCACCCACTGTAATCCGTGAAACGTCTTCGGGTACGACTCGGAGGTCGACCGATACTCCTTACTCGCGATCGCCGTCGATGGAGAGAGTTAGAGCGCCGTCAGGACTTGAGGGTTGATTGAAGAACACAAACTCGTCGTCAGAAGGAACCTTCTCGTCTGTCCCTAACTCGAACGCAACCACGTCGACTTCAGGCGCTGTCACTCGCGCGGAACTCCACGACAGGTTGACGGTGAACCGCGCGAGGCCTGCCGGAAGGTCGATCACAGCTCCCGGCACCATCACGACTCGTGACCATTAGAGGCCACGATGATGCGTTCACGCATAACGCAGTTGGGTGCAGCGGTCGCCATCAACTTGACCGCAGGAGTCACCGATGTGCTGATCCTCGACGGCGGGGAGGGTGACCCGCGTATGGGAAAGGTCCGCGAGCGATCAACTGAATCTGCTGCGCGACAACGCTTCTTCACGTGGCGCAATGCAGAGGGAGGGTCTCAGCGCGAGTCCGAGAACCTCTGGGGCGACTTCACCAAGATGAATCAACGCGTGGCACTTGCTCTCGAGGGAGACGCCAGCGCACATCGTCTGCGTCATAGCTACCCCTTCCGCGTGCAGGATGACTCTGGCACATGGGGCTGACAGCCGGATCGAGTTGTGCGGGAATCAGGACATTTCGAGTTCGAAGTGGGTGGGGTGAGCTGACTTGTGACCAGCGGTGCGTGGTGACCTCGAACGCCACTCAGACCGGAAACCGACCGGCCAGATAGCGTTCCGCCGCTCGTCCATCTCCGAGTTCTGCTCGCGCCTCGGGCGTCAACCAATAGAAGCGAAGCATCCAGAAGAGCCCGATACCTCCCGGCGTGTACGAGCCACTCTGCTCAAAGTTGTAAGCGCGTCCACTCTCCGGTACGACGCAGATAGTGTGGCCGGTGTGGGATCGCCCTGCTTCGGGGTGGTCTTTGATGGTCGCGATGTTGTCCCACGGCACGTCGAGTCGCCGCATCCCGTCAAAGATCGTGACCGAGGTTGCGCCAAGCTGCACGCGGGGCGACCCGTGACGCGCGAGCATGAGGAATTGAGTCAACGCCGCCGCCGCGGCAACCGCCGCAGCGATAGAGAAGATGAGCCTTTGCCCGCCAGATAGTTCGAGATCAATCAGATGCAGAGGCGCTAGTACTGCAAACGCGGTTCCTGCGAAACCCAACGCACCTATTCCTGCGTTCGCGAGCGTTTGACTTTTCGCGTCCGGCAGGACGATCAGTCCCGCGGCTGACCACACACATCTCGGCGCGACGCGTTCCGCAATTCTGACGCGGTACGCGTTGACTGCAAGCGCGCCCGCCCCGATTCCCAAGGGGATCGACACGAGAACCGTCGGTAACTCCCCAACCGCCAGTACGCGAATGGTCCACATCGCACACAGCATCGTGAAGACCGCAAAGAGCCCGATCGAGAAGAGGAACTGGCTACGGCGATCGGTCCACGAGTCGGGTACCGGATAGTGCGCTACGGACACACCACAGCTCCCACTTTCGTTCCGATCCAACCACCGGCCCAGCCTCCGAGTGTCGAGCCGCCGATGGCACCGGGCACCGCACCCCCACCCGCGGCAGCTGCGCCGAGTCCTGCACCTGCGGCGCCTCCGACCACGCCTCCGACGACCCCCAACGCACCTGATATAGCCGCGTCGCACTTGTCACCGGATTCTGCGGTGGCGACGTCATAAATCGTGGTGGCGACACCGATAGCCGGCCCGGCGAATTTTGCGCCTGCCCCGACCTTGCTCACTTGCTCTGAACTAATCATCGGTAGTCCGCCGCCCCTGTCGGCATGGGTCTGAATTCCACTCAACGCTCCACCAACCGCCGAGGGCACAGGGTGCGTGAAGAAGCTGCTATCAGAATTGATCAGGCCGCTACGACCGTCAGCAGTCGTGACACGTGCCTCGCGGTAACCGTCGGCCCATTCTTGGGCATAGATGAGAGTCCCGTCGGAAAACTTGGTCGAGTTTATTTTGGTTCCGTCGAACTCCTCCCACGAGGAGCTCACTGAAACCTCCTGGCCATCTTTATCAAGGTGTTTTATCACCACCTCGTTCATTCGTTGGGAAGCAACTGATCCGCGGTAGGGATTCATTTCTGTCATTATCTGACGCGATCCGTCTTGCATGAACAGCGTCTTCACCTTGTTGCCTTGCTCATCCAGCGACTCCGATGCTTCTCGCACCGTCACGGCCATATCCTCGGCCCGCACAAGCACTTGCTGATGGAGGCCCGACAAAGATCGAGGGTTAGGCACTTCGTCGCGTGGTCTGACCAGGCCTGGAATGGGGATGAGAGGATTCGGAATCTCAAAGCCATGTTTCTCCGCTGCCGAGAGCAGAGAGTTCGACGCCGCGTCGTCGGCATCGCCCACGGCGAGCAGGAGCTCGTTGAGGACGATCTGCTCGGAAATTGCTCTGTCGTGCAGGGCTTCTGCCTTCTCGACCGTCATAGACCTCGCCTTCAGCAACACTACCCATGCGTCGGTAACCTCAAGATCACCACTGTCCAACTCGTCAGCCTTCGCCTGCAGTGCGTTCCGAGTTTTTGTCAGGGGTTCTGCGCAATCGCTGAGCGCTCGTCCGATGTCACCGGCTTCATCGGATAATGCGGAACCCGCATCGCTGGCACGCCCGAACATCTTGACAGCCGCATCATGCGCGCGCCCAGACCAACCCCGCAGCTCAGGGAGGCTTTGACACTTTTCCTCGAGATCAACAACTGCACCATGGACAGCGGCACCGGCGGTGGTCACCGAAGTGGCTTGCTGATGGAGCTGCGGTGGGTTCCACGTGCGAAGTTGGCTCCTGGTAGGCAGCATGTCAAGACCACAGTCGTTCGAAGTCAGAGGCCAGATCGTTGTCGTCTACTTCAAATGCATCGCCGATCCCGCGGACGGACCTGCCCATCGATTCAGCGCTCCCCGCCAGGTCGTCCGATTTCAACCCGAAATGAGTCGATACCAAGCGTGCTGCCCACTGAGTCGACGAGTGCTCCATACAGTCCGCTGCCGCGAAGACAGCCGCCGACAGATCGGTGTCGGTGATGATCTCTGCAGCAACGGTCGCCTTGCCTGAGAGAGATCGCAGAACATCTGGGTCGACCAGCATTTCTTCCCCTCGTTTAACGTTCGAGAGGCTAACCTATCAAATCGGACATTTTCGGCTCGGCGGCGGATGCATCATTCATCCCGACTCGGCAGCTTCCAGCCGAACGTCGCGGTTGGGGGTGCGCTCTTCATGAACAACCGCGCCGGCCGTCCGCCGCCGACCCTGGTCTCCGGAACGCCCATCTCATTGATTTTCGGCTCCAACAGCGGCTGCACGCGCCGGTTGAACGAGTCGCGCATGAGTCGTCGCCCCAGGATCGCCTCGTGCAGCTCACGCAGGTCCGACAAGGTGTACGGCTCAGGCAGCAGACCGTCGGGATCAGGACGGTACTCGTAGCGTTCACGAAGATTGTCGGTGGCGGATGCAATGATCTCGTCATGGTCGTAGAGCAACCGCTCCCCCGACGCTAGACGACCGTCAGCGTCGAACGGGGCAAGCTCTCCGACGACGTCCGTCAGCGCCGAAGCGGGTTGCGCGACGGCATGCGCGATCGAGATCGTCCACCCGCGGGGATCTCGATCAGGATCGCTGAACACCGCGAGCAGATGCGGACGGACGCGATCGGGTGAAAGTCCCAGCTTGAGTTCCAGAACCTCACGGACCGTCTCGTCGACGGTGCGCCGTTCTCGGATGAAACGGCCCGGCAAGGCTGGTTGTCCAGAGTCCGAATCTCGTTGCACGACAACGTTCAACTGACCGTCGACGACGGTCAGTACAGCGATGTCGACGGCCACGTTCGGGCGTGGATAGCTCGCGAGGCGAGATCGTGAGGTCGTAGCCACCCCTTGACACTATTCGCAATTTCACTCAAACTACTAATCGCACTTCCGCGCAAAGTCGCCTCGGTTCGTTACCCGGGCGGGAACAGGAGCAAATCATGAAGTTCTCCACCGCCCTCGACGTGGACATCGTCGCCCACGAATCCGCCGACGAAGTCTCCGTACTGATCGAACTGGAAGCACCCGAGGCGCCAACCACGGAACGGGCGCCCTCCGCTCTGCAGATCGTCCTGGACCGCAGTGGTTCGATGAGCGGCCCCCCACTCGAGGGCGCCAAGAAGGCGCTCGCCGCGGTCATCAGCCGACTCGACCCGCACGACGTATTCGGTGTCGTGACCTTCGACGACGAGGCTCAGATTGCCGTGCCCGCCGGACCGCTGGCCGACAAGGGGCGTGCCGTCGATCTCGTCGACGCGATCATTACGGGCGGCATGACGGACCTCTCCTCGGGATACTTGCGTGGCCTGCAGGAACTACGCCGCGCAGCCACGGCATCCGGAATCAGCGGCGGCACAGTGCTTGTCATCAGCGACGGACACGTCAACAGCGGTATCAGCGACGTCGACGAGTTCGCATCATTGACCGCCAAGGCCGCCGCCGACGGCATCGTGACCTCGACGCTCGGCTACGGACGTGGCTACGACGAGACACTGCTCGCAGCAATTGCGCGCTCTGGCAACGGAAACCACGTGTTTGCCGACGACCCGGATGCCGCCGGCGCGGCAATCGGCGGTGAAGTCGATGGGTTGCTGTCGAAGGCCGTTCAGGCGGTGACATTGACCGTGCGGTTCATCCCGCAGGTGCAGCTGAGTCTGTACAACGATCTGCCCGCACACCAGGTCGCCGACGGCGAGGTGGCGATCGAGCTGGGGGACCTGTACGGGTCGGAAGCGCGAAAGCTGTTGCTTAAGTTGGCTGTTGACGGGATGTCGGGGTTGGGTGTCGCGCAGATCGCAGAGCTCGAGTTGCGCTACGTCGAGTCGGCGACGCTGACCGAGCACACGGTCACGCTGCCGGTCACGGTGAACGTGGTTCCGGGCGACGAAGCAGAGGGTCGAGTCGCCGACCCGCGTGTTCAGTCGGAGAAGCTCTACCAGGAGGGCCAGGCCGCCAAGCTGCGGGCGTCGGAGGCGTACGAGCGGGGCGACCTCGACGCCGGCAGCTCGTACCTGCAGGCCTCGCGGGACAGTTTGATCTCGTCGGCACTGCTCGCCGCACCTTCCGAGCGAAACGCGATCGACGACGAGCTGTCGCTGATCGAGGAACTCGGCGCGGTGGGGGCTGTGGGCGACGCCGGTTACGTCTCGAAGATGACGAGGGACTCGTACCATCTCGGCAACCGGAAGCGCGGCCGGCGGGGATAGGTGCTGGTTCGCGCGCCGGACCGATGGTCGAGCGAGTTCGCCGGTGGTTGAGCCGACCGCGAGGCGCCAGCCGAGCTGTCATGTCGAAACCACCCCCGCCGGCTGAGCCGACCCCGCTGGTCGAGTTTGTCGAGTTCCCCGGTGGTTGAGCCGACCGCAAGGCGCCAGCCGAGCTGTCGTGTCGAAACCACCCTTCCCCCGGTGGTTGAGCCGACCGCGAGGCGCCAGCCGAGCCGTCGTGTCGAAACCACCCGCCCATATCCGAAAGGCCTACCCACCAATGCAACTCACTCCCGCGCAAACTGACCGCGCCTCCGCCGTCCTCCTCGGCACCGCCATCGGCGACGCGCTCGGTGTTCCCTACGAGTTCCAACCGCGACTCGGTGCGGAAGAAGTTCCAGTCATGAAAGGCGGCGGCCTCGGCAATTACGAGCCCGGCGAGTGGAGCGACGACACCTCGATGGCGATCGCGATCGCCGAGGCTGTTGCCGACGGGCACGACCTCACGTCCGAGGAGGGCCTCGACGCCGTCGCCCGCGGATTCATGCGCTGGTACACCGACTTTGACGGCAACCCGCCGGACATCGGCAACCAGACGCGGGCTGTACTCAGCGCAACTCAACGTTGCCTGGAGTCTGACCCGACCACGTCGACCGGCACGGTGATGCGGACGCAGTCTGACGCCTTCGCCGCTGCCCACCCGCACTCAGCGGGCAACGGCGCGCTGATGCGGGCTGCACCGGTCGCGCTGGCCCACACCGACGATCGCGAGACGCTCGCCCAAGCTGCCCGAGCCGTCGCCTCACTCACCCACGCTGACGAACTAGCGGGCGACTCGTGCGTGCTGTGGAGCGAGGCTATCCGGGTCGCGATCGTTGAGGGACGCATAGCCATCGACGCTGGCCTCGACCTGATACCCACCGAGCGTCGTTCACGGTGGAGGACCCGGCTCGATGACGCGCATACCCGTAACCCACTTGGGTTCACGCCGAACGGGTTCACCGTCACCGCTCTCCAGGCCGCCACGGCAGCGATCGTGCAGACCGACCACGCCGTCCCCGCAGATCAGGTTCGGGAGAGCCTCTACGTAGCAGTCCGAATCGGCGACGACACCGACACGATTGCAGCGATCGCGGGCGGGCTACTCGGGGCACGCTGGGGTCGCGGGGCGTTCAACGAGGAGTGGGTTGGGGCTGTGCATGGGTGGCCGGTGGTTAATGGTCTGTCAACGACCGCTGCGGTTCTCACGCGGGCTCTCCCGCCCCACTGAACGGCGCAGCACTCGCTAGGCGCCCCTCCTCGAACGTTCCTTCACTTCGCCGACGAGCGCCGACCACTGGGAGGCACTGATAAATGCGACCGACTCGGCCTTTGGGTTGGCTGCACGACGGATTCCTTCCGAGATTGCCTTTGGGATCGGACCGTCGTACGCCGTTGGCACCTGGATCGCACTTGCAACGAGATCGAAATCGAATCTATAGGGGTAATAGAGCGCCGACTGCTCTTTTTCATCCGGCCAGAAGTAGCTGGATTCGATCCTCATGGGAGCTAGCACGCCGAACAGATACAGGTCAACCGCACTGGTGACCCATTCTTCGGGTTGGCACCGCGGACCGCGGCGTAAACCGCTTGCACGCGCACCAATCACGTGCCAGTCGAAGGACATTCCTTTCTTCCACCCGTACGGCTCACGGCACAAACCCCATCGACCGTGCTCGATACCAAACCGAAGATTCTGCTGCACACCGGGCGCAACTCCCGAATATGTCGTTAGTACTGACGGCATGTTTACCGCCCCACTAACTTTTGCAGCAACTCCTGCGTCTCCGGGTCAGTCGAGTAGATTCGCATTCCACGCATGCCGCGCGTCAAGAGCACCTTGTAGGTGTTTCGAATAGCCCGGTCGAACGCAGCATGGTCGGCCTTCTTGACCTGGTTGTCGAAGTTGTACTCGGGCTGCGCAACCCAGCGGTCCTTGCGCCACACCAGGTCCGGCCCGAAAATGACTGCGCCGTAGTCGTACTCGAATCCCTGTGCGGTATAGACGCAACCGATCTGGCTGAACCCTGCCGGATCGGTAGCCCAGAGTTCGCGGCCGGGCGCGTCACCGTGCCGCGTCGACTTGGGGTTGTTCCACGGCCGCTTCCAGTCGCCGATCACGATGTCCGGCGCCAGCGGCTGACCGCTCTCGGGGTTACTCCACCGCCAGCAGTATCCTGCGACGATCCGAGCCGAATAGCCTTCATCGAGCATCCGCTCGAGCTTGTCCTCAACGACTGACGGTGTCTCGTCGACGCTCACTTCAAAGGCTTCGTCGCCCTCCCACTGGATCGGCCCTCCCAGTTCGAGGTCGAGGAGCCGTCGCACCCAGTGGTCGTAGGCGCTGCTACCGCCGCACCGGAACTGACCGTCGAGCGAGATGAGTTTGAACTCGCACCCCAGCTTCTCGGCAGCGTCCCGAATCTCTTCGACGCTGCCGCGCTCACTTGGCTTGACTACCTGGTTCTCGTCCAGCAGGAATACCGGCGTCCGCGCCGCGTCGATCAGCTCCTCGACCTGTGGCCGTCCAGTTCGGTTGATGGCGCGGGTAAAGCGATTCGTCGACGTCTCGCGGATGCGGTGTGCCTCGTCGCAGATCAGGACCTCCAAGTCGTTGGGCTCGGAGTTGATGAAGTTGTTGTAGTAGGTGAAGAGCTTCTGGACGCGCGGCGCTCGCGCACCAGCGACCTTGCGCAGCGTCTTGGTGAATGCCGAAGACCCCGTTGCATGCACGGCCGTACGCCCCTGGCGATAGAGCTCACCGAGCAGACTGAGCGCGATCACCGACTTGCCAGACCCCGGCCCACCGACGATCACAACCACACGCTTGGTATTCGACTTTGCGGCGTCCTGCACCGCGCGCAACACCTCGGAATACGCGACCTGCTGCTCGTCGAGGAGCACAAACTGCTCGCGGCGTTGAACCTCGTCCGCGGCGAGCGTCATCAGCTGCTTACTCGGACGCACCGACGAGCTCAGTAGCTGGTCCGCCGCATCCGCTCCAGATCGCGGGCTCAACCGAGATCGCAGGAAGTCGACGAACTCACCTCGGCGCTGCGCGGTAAACATCCGGCCGGTAGTCGATTGCTGGCGACTCCACAGGGTGCTGATGTCAGTGTCTGTTGCGTTGTGCAGGTACGCCACGCCAGCCAGCTGCTCAGTGCTCCCGCCCAGGCTCGCGATGAAGTCAGCGATGTGAGTGCAGTACTTCTCGACCTGGTCTACCGGGTGAAGTCGCTCGCCTACACCATCGAGATACACAACGTCGTCCGTGCCGTCGACCATCGACGCCTTCGTCCACTGCTTCAGCTCAATCACCACGTACGACGGTTCGCCCGTTTTCAGGTTGTGCCCGCACACCACAACATCCGCGCGCTTGCTGGTCAGCGGAAGTCGATACTCGATGAGCATCTCGGCGGCGTCGAGGCCAGCGTCTTGGAGATCGCTGACGAGCACTCCGAGGCTGCGCTCCCACGAGCGCACTTCAGCCTTCGACGCGTGGTAGCCGAACTCGTAGAAGAACTGTTCAGTCAAAGCGGGTACGAGCTTGTCTGCGGCGATCTGGCTGCGCACGCCAGACACCGAGCCCCGACACAGCGACACTGCGGCTCCAGGAAGACACGACGGACTTCCCGCCCGGGTTGGGGCCTTGTCTCAGTGACGCGTCTGTCGGGCCGTGGCGGATGACGTATCGAAGACTATCTCTTCCGCCTGACACTCCGCGGGTGCAACACCCGATCACGGGTTTCCGTCAGACTGCTGTGATCTACTCCCCTCGTGATCGATCCGCTATTCCCGGGCATCTACGAGTCCGTCCTCACTTCGCGACTGCAACAGCAGCTCGTGGAGTCCGAACTCGACGCCGAGTTTGAGCACATCACCGAAGACGACGAGCCGCATGTATACGCTCGCCACATCGCTGCCGTCGTCGAGCGGCATCTACGGTCCGTCAACAAGTCCGAGCGCCGCCATGCCGCCAACGCGATCATCAACCGACTCATCGATGGGGAGATCGACAGCGTCGCACGCAGCGAGATGCTGGGGTCCCTGCATCCCGCTGGCAGGCCGGCACCCGTCCGACCGGCCACCCCTCTATCCGACGTCGCGCTGCTGACCAATACCCGCGATGAACCGAACATGGCTAGCGAGATCGCGCGCGAACTCAGTAGCGCAGACCGCGTCGACTTGCTCTGCGCCTTCATCCGCTTCGCTGGCATTGCTGTAATCGGACGCGAACTGCGCACACTGCGTGAGCGCGGCGTTCAGCTGAGAGTAATCACCACAACCTACCGTGGTGCCACTGAGCGCCGAGCCATCGATGACCTCGTCAACAAGTACGGAGCGGACGTTCGGATTCGCTACGAGACGGCATCGACCAGACTCCACGCCAAAGCCTGGTTGTTTCGACGCAATTCCGGCTTCGACACGGGATACGTTGGCAGCTCGAACTTGTCGCGGTCAGCCATGGTCGACGGACTCGAGTGGAACGTGCGAATCTCGAATGTCAGCACTCCCGCCCTGACCCGCAAGTTCGAAGCCACCTTCGATACCTACTGGAACGACCCTGCTTTTAAGTCCTATGACCCTGCGACGGACGCAGAGCGTTTGGACACTGCCCTGGCCGAAGCTGGTGGATCCGGGTCTGGCCGAGAAACGATCACCGTTTCCGGACTGGACGTGAAACCCTATCCACATCAGGAGCGAATCCTCGAAGCGTTGGAAGTCGCACGCGTAGTTCACGACCAGCACCGCAACCTCGTCGTAGCAGCGACAGGTACGGGCAAGACCGTCGTCGCAGCTCTCGACTACCTACGACTCTGCGCCGACGAACACTCGGACCTGACTCTTCTGTTCGTAGCCCATCGGAAGGAGATTCTGGAGCAATCGCTGCGCAAGTACCGGGAAGTGTTGGGCGACGGAAGCTTTGGTGAGCTATTCGTCGACGGTCGACGCCCATCAATGTGGAGGCACGTGTTCGCGAGCATTCAGTCGCTGAGTGGTCACGGCGGTCAGGATATCCGTCCAGGTGATTTCGACGTCGTGGTCATCGACGAGTTTCACCATGCCGCTGCGGGCACGTACACCAACCTACTCTCCCGCGTCGAACCTCGAGAGCTGCTTGGACTTACAGCAACTCCCGAGCGCTCCGACTCTCTCGACATTCTCCACTGGTTCGGCGGCCGCGCTACGTATGAACTCCGACTGTGGGATGCATTGGAGCAGGATCTGCTGTGCCCGTTTCACTATTTCGGTATAGCTGATAACACCGATCTCCGCGGCATCACCTGGTCACGTGGCGACTACAATCAGAGCGACCTCGAGAATGTCTACACCGGGAACGATGCGCGCACGCGCCTGATATTAAACGCTGTCCGCGAACGCGTCGTCTCGCCGAAAACAATGCGCGCCCTCGGATTCTGCGTCTCAATCGCTCATGCCGAGTACATGGCGCGCGAATTCACTCGACAGGGGGTGCCATCAATCGCACTGTCCGCGAGAACTAGCTCCTCCGAACGTGCTGATGCTTTCCGGCGACTTCGGCAAGGCGAAGTCGCTTGCTTGTTCGCGGTCGACATCTTCAACGAGGGACTCGACATCCCGGACGTAGATACATTGCTGATGCTGCGACCAACGCAAAGTCCGACTGTATTCCTGCAACAGTTGGGACGTGGGCTCCGGCGTAGCAAGGGGAAAGCAGTTCTTACAGTGCTCGACTTCATCGGGCACCAGCGCGCCGAGTTCAACTTCTCACCACGCTTTACCGCGCTCACCGGCTCACGCGGGCAGCGGCTAGTCGACGAAATCGCAGATGAGTTCCCGTTTCTTCCGGGCGCGAGCCGGCTCGTACTAGACCGGCAGGCACAGGAGATCATCCTCGATTCGGTCAAGCACGCTCTACCAAAGAATCGGCGCAGCGCATTGGTCGAATCCGTCCGGCAGGTGAAAACCTCTGTGCTTGGCAACTACCTCCACGCGACCGGCGGCGAACTCTCCGACATCTATTCAGGCAGCGGGACCCGCGCATGGACGCCGATTCTTCGCGATGCGGGCCTGTTCGACCCGACGGCCGTACCGGGTGAAGAACCACTGTTTCGGCGGATTCGCGCGCTGGCGCATGTCGACGACCCGGAGCGGGCAGGCATCTACAGCCAGCTGATATCTCCCGAGGGGCCTCGCTACGAAGAACTCTCCGCGAGGGGGCAGGCATACGCGCGAATGCTTTTCATGACTCTATGGCCGGACCACGGCGGATTCTCCAGCTACAACGACGGATTCGCATTCCTGCGAGAACATCCAGCGGTCGGCTCCGAGATCAGGCAGGTCCTCGATGTGTCTGTCGCAAGTATTCACCACGTGCCCCGAGCAATCGAGGGCGAGCACGACGCCATGCCGCTCCTCACCCACGCGCAGTACCGACGCGAAGAGGCCCTCGCGGCGATCGGATTCGCCAACATCAAGCGCAAGGCACGCGGCCAAGCGGGTGGGGTCACTTGGAACGACGGAATCGCAGCTCTCTTCGTCAACCTCCACAAGGACGAACGCGAGTTCAGTCCGACCACGATGTACCGCGACTACCCGATCTCGCGTACCGAATTCCATTGGGAGTCACCCAACAGCACCGCCCTCGACTCGGATATGGGTCGACGATTCGTGGAGCAGCCTACGAACGGATGCACAATCCTGCTCTTCGTTCGCGACCGTCCCGACGGAGACTTCGGCGCATCCCCGTTTATCTTCCTAGGCCCCGTTGATTACCTCAGCCACAAGGGTGAACGACCCATTGCGATCACCTGGAAGCTGCGGCGTCCGATGCCGATTGACGTTTTCGAAAGCGGGTCGGTGGTGGCGAGTTAGGTTGACGGCCCTGCGCGTTCACCGGACCAGAGCTCGTGAAACTCTAAAGTATTTGTGCAACCTCGTCGCTCGTTGATCACGACACATCGAGAGCAACCGGCACTACTGCGTACTCCGGCCGCAAATCCACCCGCCACCGCTCAGCATCCTCAGCGCTGACCCCGGCGGCAGTAACCACGGAAACGAGATCCTCCTGCCGGGCCTGGCCGAACGCCAGACGGTAGTACGCAACACGCCTCTTGGCCCGCTCGATCCGCGCCTCGTCGAGGCTGAGCTGATACGGCATCACGTCGCGCAGTACCTTGTGCGGTCCGGGGTACACCCACTCAGGCGAAAGGCCTGGAATGTCCTCGTGCGGTGCGTCTTTCGCAGCAATGTCGTAGGCGGTCTTCCACGGGTTGCCGGTGGCAAGCATCTCCGGGCTGTGTGCCGCCGCGATATTTCGTCGCACCGCGTGTCCGCGATAGCGGTTGACGCGGCCGTCACGCTGCTCGAAATCCACCGGGCTGCTGGGGATGTTCCAGTGAACGATGTTGTGGCACCACGGATGAAAGTCGATCCCCTCCTGCCCCACGCTGGTCGACACGATGACGAAAGGCCAGAAGGGCGAGTTGAACGCCGTGCGGACATCGGTTGCACGGACGGAGCTTTCGTCGTTCTTGGTGTCTCCGTACCGCAGCGCGAACCGCGATCGGAAGTCGATGTCGTTCCCCTCCCCCAGCGGATCCTTCGCCTTGTAGATGGCGGAATTGAGCTTGAGCGCTTCGGCTGCTCGCTGCGCAAACCTGATGAGTGACTCGTCGGTATGCGCCGACTCGCCCTCGACTGATTCGAGGTGAAAGAGGTACTCGTCGAGCACTGCCTGCAGATTACCCTCGGCGCAATAGTTAAGCACGCGTTGCCAATACGGAGTGTCCTCACCGTAGAGATCGTCGAGGATGAGCGAGGATTCCCACCGGTTGAACAGAGTTCGTAGTCCACTCGCGAGCACGGCCGCAGCGCGCCATCGTCCGCCCAGCGTGACCTGCGAAGTGTCACCGTCGAGCCGGCCCAGAGCTCGCCACGCACAGTTGGCCGGTGAATGAAGAGCAAGACGCGCAGTTGCGCGCGTCAGCCCACGGGGAATCACATCGAGTTGCGGACTGATGCGCTTGCGGTGGACCGCGACCGCTTCGTTCACGTATTCGTCCAGCGCACTGATGGTTTCAGTGGGAGCGCCTTGGCCGGCCAATGCGTCGTCGAAGCGGGCGGCGATCGCGTCCGCGGGTGTGAGCCCGGCAACCTCACCCGTGAGCGCCTCGTCCAGCTGCGGGTCGGAGATCATCAGCGGCCACTGCCAGAGGAGAGATGCCACCTCACTCGCCCCGGATTCGGTCAACGCTTTCGGAAGACGGGCAGACAGTTCGCCAGCGAATCGGACCTCGGCATACTCGGGGTCGTACGGTCGCCCGGTTGCGCTCGCCAGTCGAAGCGGATCGGTTTCGTCCGCAAGACCGGGCAGCGGAAAGAACAACATGAATGCAGCCATCGCGGCCAGATCCTGCCCGCTGCGTCGGAACTGCAGTCGCTGCGACACGTTCTCGCGGCTCGCCGTGACCCTCTTCGCCTTCACACGATCAGCCCGAGCAATGCGCCTGCTCGCATCGTGGCTGAGCAACGATGCCACCGCTGTGGGAGTCGCACTCCACGCTGAGAAGACCAGCTTCTTGGTCATGCTCGCCAACTCAGGATCAGCATACGGCCCAGCTGGTTTCAGATACGGCACCGTTGGCGGCACCCACAAGAGTTGTTGCCAACCTCGGTTCGTTGTGTCGGCCATCAGCGAGTCGAGCCGAGGGTTCCGGCGTGCGAGCTCCTCATACCGGTCGACGACGACGGGATCCAACCGGTCGAGTGCTTGAACTGCCGCGCGCACTTCCGGGTCGTCCAGACTGGCGGCAGTAAGATGTCCGAGTTGGTAGGCGTCCATGAAATGAACGAACTCCGGCACCGACTTCCACAGGTCCATCGGCAAACGAGCGTCGATGAGTTCGGCCAGCTTCGCCAGACCGAGGTACTGCCGGACGTCGTCGGCGGCGACCGACGCTGCTGGCTGCCGCCGCTCACTGACCATTGAGTCTGTCACCGACGCCGGGCGCTCCGTACGACACATCACTCCCATGAGCTCGTGTCGCAAGCGATCACGCAGCTCAGTCGGGTCTCGGTCAGTGGTCACCGCTTCTCGGTACTCATTGAGGAGCTTGGCGATACCGTCAGCTCGCTCGGTACCGGCTTGCTCAGATAGTCCACGCGCTAGGAACTCGAGCGTGTCCATGAACTGCGTCCGGTGCGTTCCGGGCGCACTGCTTTCGTCGTCGATGTCGTATGGCTTGTACGGGGTTGCCGACAGCAGCAGTACACGTGCGGCGTCGTAGTCGAACATCTCGCGTGCCAGCTCGCTGCCTGGCGAATCTTCCTCCAACAGTTCGGTGAATCGCTGGAACTCATCGAGGATCACCAAGTCTGGTTCCAGAGCCTCCACGCCTGCGCGCGCCAAGAGTCGCCGCAGCCGGATCACGACTTGCGCAGCCGCTTTCGAACCTCCGGGCACCGAGGGCTTGCCCTGTGTGTCATCGAGGAGCTGGGTGAACTCGTCGAGCGCAGAGAGCTCGTGTTCGTCGTCGTGTGTGTCGAGGAGTTCGGCGAACTTCTTGACGATGACCGGGTCCAGGAGTGGCCCGCCGTCGCGTTCCGCCTGGGCTCGAAGCTCGCTCTCGTATTGCTCGACTCGCTGTTTGAACGTCTGCCAACTACCGACCGTGCCCTGCAGGATTCGGTATGCGGCGGTTGCGCGGGCCCCGTAGAGGCCGAGTTCGTCACGCAGAATCAGGTACAGCAACGCCCGCTCATTGGCTGTGCCGGTCCTCCACCCCTTTTCGGGGAAGGAGGTCCGAGGAGTCAGTGAGATGAGGTTGACGGGCTTCCCCACCCCTGGGGTCGGCCTCGACAATTGTCGAGTCGACGCGGCGAGCAAGGTGAGGCGAGTCGACAAGCTCACCTGCTTGCCAACAACGTTCAGCCGCTGCAGGTTCTGCCGCGCGATGTCGGCGTTCGAGCAGATGTAGACGATATCGATACGGTTGACCGTTGGATCGTCCTGGAGCTTCTCGACAGCCCTGGCCACCACACCCTTGGCGACGATGCTCTTCCCAAGACCGGTTTCGTCCGCGACGAGGTAGCGCTTCCCTGACTCTCGCCCGTAGAACACATCGGCAACTTGGTCGACCGTTGCCCGCTGAAACGGCTTCAACGTGTCCAATACGCCTGCGGCAGAGAATTTCTGATCAGACATGGGAGACACCTCGCTCGGAGCCGGTGGCCAACTCGATCGCGGTCCACAGATCGCGGAATCCCTCCGGCAAGACCCCGTGCGGGTCGTCGGCCTTGATGATTGCGGAAACCACGCCCGCCAGTTGATCGAGTATCGCCGGCTTGGATACCGCCGCGCGCATCAGTTGTTCGAACATTCCCTGCTCCAAGTTCTTCCACTGACCACTAGCGGTTCCGGAGGCTGCATCGCCGTCGTCGGATTCGTCCACGACTTCACCGAATGCCAGCAGCAAAGCCAAGAACTTTCGGAAGCCATCCGGACTGGTGATCTCATGGGTGACGATGCGGTCGAGGCGGCCCTCGACGTCGTTGAGCAGCTCAGCTTTGACAACGGTTCGGCTCCAACGATCGTCGGAGTCGTAGGCAGAGATCACGAAGAAGGCTGTGACGTCGGTCAGGGGCAACTCGTCGTAAGTCACGTCGACGGGGAGTCCAGGCATCAACGTCGTCGACGTCGACGGATCGGTCAGCAGCGCGATGCTCATCGTGACCGCGGAATCGTAGGACGGGACCGCGAGGTCGCTTCTCACCCGCATGCCGATGCGGTCACCGTCCTGAATGACGCGCGCGATCAACGGAACTGCTGCCACCGTCCGCACGTATGAGTCCAGCGCGTGCTGGGGATCGTCGTCCGTCACATCGACGGGTTGTATCTCTGTCTTCGCCAGAAGAGAGCCGAGACCGTCATTACCGAGTAGCTTCTCCACACCGAAAACTGTTGAGCTACCTACTAGTTCGATGAGAAACTCGACGTTGAGGTCGAAGGCGGGACCGGTCGCGTTGGTCGAGCCGATGAACAGGTGCGCGAGCTTCGCCCGTTCCAACGCAAACACCTTGGCGTGAAGACCATTGAACAGCGCTGCGCCGGAACTGTTTTCGTCGTCGGCAGGCAGGCCAGCTGTCGGCGACAGAACGTAGGCATCGTCGATCCAGTCGGCAATTTCCTGACTCAACCCGTCAAGTGCGTCTTGACGGGACACGACGGTGAGCGGACCTTTGGCGTACTCGGCGAAACGCTGAATGCCCTCGTCCTGGAGGAACGGTGAGACCACAAGATGTCGATAACCCGAGAAATCGGGTGTGGCGTTGGCCCGTCCGGGAACGCCGAACACGTGGAAGATGAGGTCTTGCACGCCAGGGGGATTCGTCCACTCGGCGTAGCGAAGCAGCTCGGCGAATTCGAGAAGCCGCTCGCGGCGTTGCGCACCCAGCGGTGTTGTGGGTGCGTCTGCGAGGTAGCGGACGAGGTCGACGACGGGCTTGTTCTGCGCAGACGGACTGGTAGTGATCACGCCGTCGAGCGTGACCACCACGTCCCACGATCGATCTCGAGTGAGATTGCGGGTCAGGACAATCAACTTGACGAACGTGTAGCCGTCCTCATCGGCGTACCTGGCCAGCCATAGTTTGGGATGAAACAGACCACGGGCGGACGTGATCCCGTGGATGGCTGGCTCGAGCAGGGAAAACAGCCGCGACCTATGCCGTGGGACGACTATCTGGCCGTTCTGATGAAAGATGTCGATTGCCGCGATAGTCGACTGAACGGCAGCGATCGTCTCGACAGGATCGGCCGACTCGGCCCGGGCACTACCTGCGAGCGCCAGACACGGTAGCAACGCACTCTCGAGATCCAATGTGAATGTAGTGGTGACGAGTTGAACGAACTCGTATCCCGGAAGCGGCGTGAGTTCACGCAGCAACGTGGTCCGTGTGTCAGGCGCTAGCACTAGCGAGCCCCTCTCGGACGTCAGCAAGGGTGCGTTGCACGTTTCCCCACCGATAGTTCAGGCGGCCAGCGCCCGAAGCACCGCGCCAATTCTTGATGAGTCGGTCGTTGTTGAGCCGCGACGACTCGCCCTTGTTCTTGCGTTCCCTCTCGGTGATCATGGTCCTGATCTCGCTGCTGGATGCGATGTCGTGCGCATCGTGCGCGCGGACCCGAGCGGTCCAATCGTCGACGAAGAGCTTGGTCGCAGGGCCGACAGGATTCCCGGCGCGCCCCCGCAGCACGTTGGCCCAGAAGTCGCCGAGGTCCCACCCCATCAGCGCCTCCCGATTGAGTTCGAGTTCGTCAGCCCAGTCGGTCAGCGCGTCTCGATACACCTCGACGTACGTCTCGTCACCAGCGGTGAGCTCGTCGTACCGCTCGGCGACAATCAGGTTATAGACGAGAGCGGCCCCGTTGATGGTCAACGAGAACAGCCGTGCGTGTTCGACGACGTTCCTGATGTCGTCCGACGCCTGCACCAGCGCCGGATGCGTCCACGGAAGTGCGGCTTCCGTCGGATCATCGTCGAGACCGTCGGCAAACAGGTGCGCGAGATGCTCCCTGGACAGGTCACCAAGATCCGCTCGCGGAACCATTGGGCCTCGTCTTCGGTCATGTCCAGCCCGCTCTCGAGGCTGGCGGGGAAGTCCGCCGGAGGGCTCACGGCTACATCCCACGTGTACGACTTGGGGTCGCGCAGGATGCCGTAGCGCTGCAGCGCGGACCAATAGATCTGCGACGGGAGCACGCGGACTGCTTTACCCGCCACCTTGCCGATCATTCCGTCGACCGCCGGCGGGGTACGCAAGACCTCGATGAGCTTGCGCTCTTCGAGACGCGCCTTCGACACCAGCTCGGTGCCAGTGGATTTCTTGGCAGCACGTTGGAAGATCCACGGGATGATCGCGAAGTAGCGCGGCCGGGTGTGCAGTGTCGAAGTGCCTGGAAACATCAGGTCGCCCAAACCGTCGCGGACCTGGCCAATGCCCAAGTCGTCGAGCGTGCTCACGTCACTGAACAACCTCACGATCTCGCGCATGCGCCGCTGGTCGCTGGCCGACGTGTCCAGCCAGGAGATGCTCGACATGGTGCTCCTTTACTGCCGTTTACCCAGCTTTGAAAAACGCGTGTACTCGAGGCTCCGAGCGAATCAGATTCAGCCGAAACTCTTCTTCGCGCTAACCCAACGAAATGAAGGTAGCCATTCGGCTGCGTCGCACAGGTGGATCGACATGTCAGTCGTTCAAACCGATGAGGCTGTTACCTGGCGCAATTAGCGGTACCGTGCAACCGCCTGCCCGATGTCGTCCGATCGGACGAACCCACGTGCATGTCCGAGACGTCCGATACATTCAGCTCGACGTCGCGCACGCGCATGACCGAGGGGACTCGAAATGACCAACCAAGAACTACAACAGGTCCCCGTGTGGACTCTGGTGACATCGGAGACTGATGTCCCCGACGTACTGAGCGCGACCACATCCCTTACGTCCGATCGATTGGCGGGGCTGCGTGACGCACTGGCGACACTGAGCGACGCGCCGCTGACAACCCTCGAAGCACATCACCTACCGGAGCCTGTTGATCGTTCCGCGGGAATCCCGCTTGGCAGTCTGAGTCCACTGGCAATGGAGCTCTCGAAGCTGGTCACCCGGACGCCGAAAGTCGTCGCCGACGGAGGCGAAACGCTCTACCGCATGGTGGTTCCGGCGAAGGTCGCTGCGCAAGTCGGCGGAGGCATCGTGTCGCCGATGGCGTCGAAAGCCGTTTCCGGTGGCATCCACGGCGCGCTCATGAATGGGTCGAAGATCGCGGCTCAGTCCACGTTCGTACCTGTTGCGGGTAAGGGTGCGGTTGCAGGCGCTGCTACCGGATCGGCGGGCACGGCCGGCGTCGCCGCTGCAGGTGCAGGCGCGCTCACCGTCGCGGCGCCGCTTGTGCTTATGGCGGTAGCGGTCGGAATCAGCGCGCACGCCGATCGACAACGTCAGTTGGCGCTCGAGAAGATCACCCAGTTGCTCGAGAAGATCGACGCGAACATGCTTGCCGATGAGCAACACAGTCTCGAGGGTTGCCGGAGCTCCATAACCAAGGCAACCGCAATTCTGCTCGACCGCGGTCAACTCGGCATCTCCCTGGGTTTGGACAGTGCCGCTCACGCGATCGATACTGCGATCGCCAAAGCGTCGGCCCGAGTTTCCAAGTGGGAGAACGCACTAACGCCGTTGGAGGGAAATCGCATTGAGGTCAACCGCCTTGTCAAAGCACTCCCCGGGGTCGACAACCCTCAGGGAGAGTTCTACGTTCATCTGCAACTCGCGCGCCTTGCCATAGCCATGAAGCAGCAGGTGATAGTCCTGCAAGCGGTCGAGCACGCTCAGATGGACGAGGACAACCCCTTCACCCGCTTCACCCAAACTCTGCAAGCAGAGCAGACTGAACTCGAAGGCCTTGAGAATCGCCTTCGAGCGGTAATCAGCCGGATCTCGACGTTCGAACTCGACCGCTCTCATGGCATCCGCGACGTGGTGTTCTCGTCGGGCGAGGTCGACAGGATTTTGAATACGTCACGGGTTCTGCAACGCCTCGGCGAGTACGCGCAGCTTCCAGCTCGACACCCGGACGTGACCATCGACATCGCGCAGAACAAGGACGGGTCGCTCGTGGTTCTGCCTGCGCATGCGGCGTAAGCGGGACTAACGTCGACCCAGAAACAGACGACCTGGATTCGTCAACTATCGCGCCCACTAGTGCGTCAAGCCGTTGTGCGAGTTCATCGCCCGTCACTGCACCTTCGTTGAACACGATGACAGACCAAACCCCCATCCTATCGATTCCGCCTGCATCACCTAGTCGTCCGGCTGCACCAGGCGAGTCCCGCTCAGCACACCATCCAGCGTCGAGTCGACTCGGTAGCGACGCTCAGTTTGAACAATCACCACGTCGTGGCGCGCCGTTTCGAGTCGGCCGTTGAGGTAAAGCCATGCGCACGCAACGGAGATGCACAAGCAGCGCACCCCCAACGAAAGACGTTCACCCCAACCGACTCGACAAGCGCCCGAGGTCGCCGCAACGTCGCTCCATACCCTCACTTATGCGCGCAAGTGAAGGCAAGCTGGCAGATGCCTTCAGACCGTCACGGCGATAGCGCGCGCTCTTCGAGACAATCCATCGCTCCCAGGCGGCAACGGGCGTACGGGAGAATCTCAGCCGAAAACGCTGGCAGAGCTATCCGACGGCTAGTCGATGCTGGGATCCTGCAAGAGTTCACCGGGTTCAACAGAAATCGGATGTGGCAGGCCGTCGAGGTGACCGCCGCACTCGACGCCTTTGCCTAGAGGGCTGTCCAGCGCGCGATAGGCCGCCAACTCTGCGCCGGTTGAGTCAACAGGCCCCTTCTCGACGAGATCTCCCCCACCTCTACGCCCGCGTGTCCGATTCTGCATAATCGACACCGTGACCGGAGTCACTCCCCGACCCTGAACCCAGGGCCACCACACCGAGCCACGCGAACCCCAGGAGCACCCATGCAGAGCACCATGCAAGACGCCCCGCTGCAGATTGCGCAGATCCTGCGCCACGGCAGCATGGTCCACGGCGACGCCGAGGTCGTGACCTGGACCGGAGACGGCTCGCGGCGTCGAAGCTACGCCGACGTCGGACGACGCTGCGCACAGTTGGCACACGCTCTACGCGGACTCGGCGTCAACGGTGACCAGCGCGTCGCGACGTTCATGTGGAACAACGCCGAGCACCTCGAGGCCTACCTCGCCGTGCCCGCGATGGGTGCGGTCCTGCACACCCTCAACATCCGACTCTTCCCCGAGCAGCTGATCCACGTGGCCAACCACGCCGAGGATCAGGTCATCATCGCCGACCCTTCACTGCTGCCGCTGCTCAACCCGCAACTGCCACAGCTGACCACCGTCAAGCACGTCATCGTGACGGGCGACTCCACCGACGGCGTCGACGCTCCCGACGGCGTGCAGGTGCACTCGTATGAGGCGCTGATCGCCGAGCAGCCCGTCGACTTCGACTGGCCCGAGGTCGACGAGCGTTCTGCCGCCGCGATGTGTTACACCTCCGGCACCACGGGCGACCCGAAAGGTGTTGCCTACAGCCACCGTTCGATCTACCTGCACTCCATGCAGGTCTGCATGACCGACGGCCCCGGACTCAGCCAGGGCGACCGCGCGCTCGCCGTCGTGCCGCAGTTCCACGCGATGTCGTGGGGTCTGCCGTATGCAGCGTTCATGATCGGGGCGTCGCTCATCATGCCCGACCGCTTCCTGCAGCCCGAACCGCTGGCCGCACTCATCGCTGCGGAGCAACCCACCACCGCGGCGGCTGTCCCGACCATCTGGCTCGGCCTGCACCAGTACCTCACGCAGCACCCGCAGGACATCTCCTCACTGCGCGACGTGCTCATCGGCGGATCGGCTGTACCGCCATCGTTGATGCACACCTTCGAGGATGAACACAACGTCGAGGTACTCCACGCCTGGGGCATGACCGAAACGTCGCCACTCGGCTCCGTCGCCCGACCACCCGCGGGCACCGAAGGCGACGAGCGGTGGCACTACCGCTACACGCAGGGCCGGTTCCCGGCGTCGGTGGAAGCGCGACTCATCGGCGACAACGGCGAAACACTCCCCCACGACGGCAAGACCGTCGGCGAACTCGAGGTTCGCGGACCGTGGATCACCGGCGCCTACTACGGCGTCGACGCCGCCGACAAGTTCGACGACGGCTGGCTGCGCACCGGCGACGTCGGCTCGATCACCCCCGACGGCTACCTCACGCTCACCGACCGCACCAAGGACATCATCAAGTCCGGTGGCGAGTGGATCTCGTCGGTCGACCTCGAAAACGCCGTCATGGGCCATCCCGACGTACTCGAAGCCGCCGTCATCGGCGTACCCGACCCCAAGTGGGACGAGCGGCCCCTCGTCGCCGTCGTGCTGCGTGAGGATTCCGACGCGACACCGGAGACGTTGCGAGAGTTCTTGTCCGACAAGGTCGCAAAGTGGCAGCTCCCCGAGAACTGGACCATCATTCCCGAGGTTCCCAAGACCAGCGTCGGCAAGTTCGACAAGAAGCGCCTGCGCTCGACGTTCCACGACGGAGGACTCGACGTCACCCGGTTGTAGGTGACGCAAGTCCTCAGTCGCGGGGACGAGCTACGAGAAGAACTCGACCGAGCCCCAGCCCCCACGGTTCGGCTTCGACTTCGGAGCCTTCTTCTTCGGCTTGGGTTGGGGCTTGGCCTGGGGTTTCGGCTGAGCTTGGGGAGCGGGCTGCGCCTGCGGGGCGGGCTTCGGCGCTGATCGCGACCCGGTCTCACACGCGACACCGTCGCCATCGCGATCAAGTGCCGAGCGGTATCCGTCCTGGCCGCGGTAGATCGGCGCGACGCCCGCGTCACGTGCCGCCTGGCAATTCTTGTAGTACGCCACCGGCGTAGGCGCAGGAGCCGCCGACGCAACCGGGGCAAACCCGACCAACCCTGCGGCGACGCCTCCGGCAACCAGCCCGGCGATGGCCGAGTACTTCTTGTTCATCTCTCACCCAATCTCTCGATTATCGATCAGTGACAGTACTGGACGCCGACACCATCGTCGGCGGTCCCAGCGTCGGCCGAACAGACGAATCTTGCTGACGCACTGACCGATGCCGACTTCAGACGGGCAGTCCGACACTCAGTCCTCACCAAACGGAACCACGACGACCTTGCCCCGCAGCCGACCCGCCTCGGCCTCCTCGTGCACCTTGATCAACTCAGGTAGCGAAACCCGCTGCGCGATATCGACTTTGAGATCCCCGGTGTCGACCAGGCCCACCAGTTCGGTGAGCACCGCGGCGCCGCGGCGTCGAAACAAGGACACGGACGCAGAGGAGTGACGCTATGTCCCCCGATCGGACCAATCGATCCGGAATCGGACATGGCGTCGGTAGGCATGCGTACGTTTACCAGTATCTGACGTCGGGGGTCGTCACACACTATCCGTCGGAGGACTGATGAAGCACGTTCGCACACAGGGTCATCTCGCGCTCTGCGCACTTGTGGCCGCTGGAGTACTCGGCCTTACCGCATGCAGTGGTTCGAGCTCGGAACCAACAACGGCGACCACTACCACCACGACGGCAGAGGTGACCACGTCGCAACCCGCTGAGGTCACTGAAACAACAATGGCAACAACAACTCCGAAAGCTCCGGCGGCGGCACCGGCGACCACCGAACCCAAGGCAGCTGCCATGCCTAACGTCGTCTGCATGAACCTCCAGGAAGCACAGAACACCATCCAGGAAGCCGGCGTCTTCTACTCACGCAGCAAGGACGCGACGGGTCAGGGCCGCAGGCAGGTTGTCGACAGCAATTGGATCGTCGTCGCGCAGACTCCATCCGCGGGCGCGCCTGTCACAGAGGGAGAGGCCGTATTGTCCGCGGTCAAGATCGGTGAACCCAGCCCCTGCTGATCACACCGACTCACCCCGCACACCCCCGCCCGTCCACGGGAAGCGCGGTCTGCACGCCGTAGGCGATGCCCTGCGCGTACCTGGCGAGCCAACTCGATGGCAGGGGCGTCGACCCGCCCGCGCTGTCGAGTCCGAACTCGTTGTAGACCCAGGGCACGCGGTCGGACATCAGCGCGATCATCGGGATGTTGCCGGTCCATAGCGGTGCGCGACCACCAAAGTCATTGTTGGTCACCATGACTGGTAGTCCCTCGGCTCGGGTTCGAGCGTCTGCTATCGCCTGGCCGTAGCGCTGACTGGCAGCGGCAGTCGCCCCGCTGCGATATGTGATGCGCAGCGTCGTGCCATCGGCCGCGGTACCTTCGCGATACAGGCCGACGCGCTGCACGAACACCGCGTTGGCACCCGGGCTAGTATGGATACTGATCGCGACACGCGCGTGCGCCGCCACCGCACGGCCCACCCGCTGCCGATACGTGACACTCTCTGTCACAGAGGTTTTCAGCATGACAACGCGATACCCGCTCCGTTGCAAGCGTTCTCGTACCCGAGTCGCGACCGCGAATACGTCCGCATCCTCTGCGCCGTTGGGATAGTCGATCTGCGATGCGCCGGTCACCGGGTCGAAGCCGTCGATACGCACCGGGTTGTGTCCGGGGTCGAGCGCGACCACGACCTGAGGACACGTCGCCTTCGACGACGCCGCCGCGGTCGTCAACACCGCTGTCGTCAACGCCGCTGAGGAGCGGTCCGGAGCAGCACTCTGCGTCGCGCAACCACCGAGGCAGCACGCGAGAACCACGACCCCCACCCGCCTCAGAGCCCTCCGCGCTTGTTCTCGCATCATCCGATGATCGCAGACTGAACGCTGCATCGACCTCACCTCACTACACTCGACCCCGTGCCCACGGACCCCTTGACGCTCGGCCAGCAGCTGGTCGCGGTGCTCGAGGGTGGGCGGCGGACATCCACGTACAAGCTCGCCGTGATGGTCGCGCTCCTCGACCTCGCCGTCGAATCCGTCCCCGATGATCCCGCCGCGGAAGTCCCGATCGACCTCGACGAGCTGACCGACCGCGTCATGGCTCAGTACTGGACCCAACTACGCCCGCTCAGCGAGAAAGGCCATGTGGTCCTGCGGCAGTCGCGGGACGGACGTGGCGTGGTCTTCGCTGCACTTGCCGACCTACGCGAACAGTGCAGCACCCCGAGCCTGCGCGAAATGCCCATCGAGAGCGCGAAACTTGCTGCGCCTGCGGCCTATTCGAAAACGCACGAAGCGGTCAAGAAGAACCTCGTGCGCTACCCCCTCCACCTCCTCCAACAAGTCGGCACCGGCCCACACGAGTGTTTCCTCTACGACGACTCGTGGATGGGCACCGATTCGACGCGAGTCATGGCCGAGCACGGCAACCGACTCGTTCTCTTCGGCGGCGTGTGCCACACCCTCGCACGGCTGGCACCGCTGGTGAAACCGGCCTTCCAGCTCGCCTGGGTCGACGACGTGCGGCACATGAACCGCGACATCCTCGACGACGGCCCCGACATCGCCGACCACCTCTTCGGCACCGAACGCGTCTCGCTCACCCGCCCCGCGGGCATCCTCTCCGAACACTTCGGCAACGATTGCTTCTACTGCAACGCCCGACTCCGCACCGGCCGCCACGTCGACCACGTCCTTCCGTGGTCGCGAGTCCCGATCGACGGGCTCGCGAACCTCGTCCTTGCGTGCCAGCCGTGCAACACAAGCAAATCCGACGTCTTGCCGGCGCCGACGTACGTCAGCCGTGCACTCGACCGGGGGCAAGACGTCATCGACGCCCTCGCCGACGAGATCCGGTGGCCGAGTCAGTACAGCAGGGTGAAATCTGCGTCGCGCGGCCTGTACTCCACACAACCCGACACGACGCCGATCTGGCTGGGCGCCAGACACATTCAGCCACTCAAACGTGTTGACTTCGGGCGGTGGGACGTCGAACTGTAGCGGCGCCTGAACGCTACCCGAGCATCTCCCTGATGTCGTCGGAAGAGAGTGCGGTGCCGAACAATTCACCGTCGTCGATGGCTGCGTCGAACAGCGCGCGCTTGCGGTCCTGGAGTCCCACGACCCGCTCTTCGATCGTGTTCGCCGAGACCAGCCTGCAGACGGTGACCGGACGTTGCTGGCCGATCCGATGGGCACGGTCGACGGCCTGCGCCTCGGCTGCGGGATTCCACCACGGATCGCAGACGAAGCAGTAGTCGGCCTCGGTGAGGTTGAGGCCGAATCCGCCTGCCTTCAAACTGATCAGGAAGATCTGCGTTGCCCCACTGGTGAATTGGTCGACGGCCTGCGCTCGCGCATTCGCTGTCATCGACCCGTCGAGATAGCTGTACGCCAGCTCGGCGTCGTCGAGATGCGCCCGGATGATGTCGAGGAATCCGGTGAACTGACTGAACACCAGTGCGCTGTGTCCTTCGGCGACGAGCTCGGGCAACGCTTCCATCAGGTACTCGACCTTCGCCGATGCCACGCCACTATGTGTGCCGTCGACGAGACCCGCGTGTAGGCTCAGTTGCCTCAGCAGGCTCAGCGACCGGAAGACCTGGAACCGGTTCTTCTCCCAATCACCGAGCAGCCCAAGCACTTTCTGTCGTTCACGGGTCAGGCGGGTGTCGTAGATGCGGCGGTGGCGGGAGTTCAACTCGAGTGCGAGCACCTGCTCCTGCTTGGCCGGAAGGTCCAGTGCTACTTGCTCTTTCTTACGTCGCAACATGATTGGCTTGATCCGGCGTCGTAATGTTTCCATCCGCTCCGGATGTGCCCCGGATTCGATGGGCTTGCGGAAGTACTCGGTGAACGCGGTCGGCGAGGGGAACAGGCCAGGCGCGGTCACCGACAGCAGCGCCCACAACTCCATCAGGTTGTTCTCCATCGGAGTTCCGGTGATAGCAATCTTCGACGGCGCTTCCAGTCGCCGGGCGGCCTGGTGAGTCTTGCCGGTGTGGTTCTTGATGAACTGCGCCTCGTCGAAAATGATTCCGTCCCAGCGCAATGCGTCGAGATCGTCGAAGAGAAGGCGCATCAACGTGTACGACGTGACAACGATGTTGGCTCCGGCGGCAGCGTCGGACACTGCGATTCCTGACTTGGCAGGTGTGGCGACAACCGAGGAGACCGTCAAGGACGGTGCGAATCGCCCGGCCTCTGCCACCCAGTTGGGCACGACGCTCGTCGGCGCGACTACCAGGTAGCGGGCCTGCGGTGTCGACTTCACCACGCGCGTGATCATCGCCAAGGTCTGGATTGTCTTTCCCAGACCCATGTCGTCGGCGAGGATTCCGCCGATGTTGTTGTCAGACAAGAACGCTAGCCAGTTGAGTCCGTCGCGCTGATAATCGCGCAGCTTTGCCTTGAGCGTCCGCGGACAGGCCACCCGCTTCGGTGGTGTCAGCGCGGCGAGCTTGGCCATCTGCGCGCGCCACTGCGCGATCTGTTTGTCGACGACGCCGAGCTCTAGTAGTTCCTCCCACAGCGTCGCATTCATGCTGCGGGCGCTGACTTTTCCGTTCTCGATCTCGCCCAGTGCGCGGGCTTCGGCGATCAGCTCGGCGAGCCGACGCAGTTCCGGGACATCGAGTGAAAAGTAGCTGCCGTCGTCGAGGATCAGATGCGTGGCACCAGAGCTCAATTCGGAGATGAGACGCGACGTGGGGACCTGGTGGTCGCCGACCGTGACCGTGACGCCGAGGCCGAACCAATCGTTGCCGGTCGAATCGTCGGCGGTGAAGGAGATCGAGGGTTCGTCGTCGAGCTGTCGGAAGTCCACGGCGATGCGGTTGTCGATCACGATGCGTTCATCGCCGGCAAGGTCGGGCAGGACCGTCGCGACGAGCAGCGCGGCGTCGACCGACGTGATCGGTACGGCCGTGGCGAGTGCCATCGCCGGGAGCATCTCGACCTGTTGCCCTGCGAGACTTGCTTGTTCAAATGCGTGCTGGAGGTCGCGCACGGTGCTCGAACGCTGGGTGGCCGCTGCAGTCCACGCCTTGGAGAACCACGAGGCGATGCACTCGACGACCTCCTGCATCGGCTCGCGAAGCGACTCCCACAGCTCGGACTCGGCGGAAACGTCTCGATACGGCGTCGCACCGACATTCTCGGCGACGTCGAAGACATGACGACGGTCGTTGACCTGATAACCGACGCTCCAGCCGTACCGGTAGTTTCCACCGCTGTCGGTCAGGGTCAGCACGGCGAAGGGCCCCGATACGTCGGGCGGGGTGAGGACACCGTCGGCCACGCGCACGGCACGACGCTGCTCGATGCGCGGTACCACCTCGACAGCGAACTCGTCGAGGTCTTCGTGCGGGATGAGCACCGGTGAGTTGTGGGCGAGGAGGTCGACCTCCGCCTTGACCAGTGGCGGGTCGAACCCGGCGAGCGACAGCACACGGTCGCCGACTAGCCACACTCCACTGGGCACGTCCCGACCGATGTAGCCGCGCAATCGATCACCGATCAGTTCACCGTCGATGGCGAGTCCGCATCGGAGCGCGGCTCCGTCGGGGTTCGCCTCGATGTCGTACCGCAACGACGCCGTCGTGAGCTCTACCTCGACGGCACCGGGAACAGCGTCGACGACCATCTCGACGCCTGCGTCGCGGACACTACGTAACGCGTCCCATACAACATGGTTGGCTGCGGCCATACTGAGCCAATCCGACGACGTGGCATAGCTGTGGCCGGTGATCGCTTGGTGCAGTGCGCGGATGGCACCCGCGTGAGTCGCCTTCAACGACGACGTGTTGTACCCGCTGATGACTTCGCGCCACGTCGCACCGGTCTTGATCCACCGCCCCTGCCGCCCCATGAGCATGGGCCGCAGTTGCAAAGACGGTCCTAGTGAGTACTTGGTGGGAGTCGCCTGACGGAAACTCAACGCCAACGGGACACCTGCGGGCTGGACTGGCGTCGAAGTCTCTACTGTCACGCCGGCAAGGAGGTTTCGCCACGACGGAGGCTGTGGTGGAGGTACGGCCCTGAGGTGACGCTGCGCGCGATCGCGTGTCAAGCTGCCCTGCCCACCCGGGGATGACGCGGTGAGCAGTACCGCGACCGCATGCTTGCAGTCGATGCCGACCGGGCAGGTGCAGTTACCGTGGCTGAACGCTGCCATCGTCGGCGGGCGCTCGGTGAAATGAACCCGGACCGCGTAGTGGCGACCACCACTGCCCTGACACGTACCCGCGAGAACCCGATCACCCTCGACCCAGTTGTAGCTTCGCACCATGGACTGGCGGGAGTAAGCCTCGCCGCGGGACATGGTTCCCTGGTCGAAGCGCCGCCGCAGGTCTTCCGTGGTTACGTGGAACGCGGGTGTCACAGTGCGAGACTAGCGTGATGCTGACTTCGAGCCTGTCGGACTCACCTGCAACACTGCGATGAGTAGCCACGCCAGTCAGGCGAACCAAGAGAGTGGATGCAATGCCGCATACGATCCCCGAGTCGCCCCGCTTCGCTTCGAGTGCCGAGGAGTCGGTCTGGCGGCTGCTGAATGAACAACTCCTCGACACCGACCTCCTCGTCGCGAACCAGCGCGTCACCGATCACGACAAAGACCACGAGATCGATCTCGTGGTGGCCATCGAGGGCGCGGGAATCGCCTGCCTCGAAGTCAAGGGTGGCGAGGTATGGCACGACGGCGAGTCGTGGTGGCAGGCGCGAACCGGCCGACCTCCGAAAGAGATCACTCCCGTCAAGCAGGCGTTGGAAGGGTGCTACGCGCTGCGTGAGTTCGTCGAATCCGATCCGCGATGGACACAGGGGCGTCGACGCTGGGATCACCTCGTGGTCTTCCCCCACACCGAAATCCCCTCCGACTTCGCGCTGCCGGAGTGCCCACGATGGAAGATCATTGACCGCACGCAGCTCGACCAGATCATGCCCCTCGTCCGAAGAGTGTTGTTGCAGAAGGGAACCGACGTACCATTCCTCGACGCTGCGGGTATCGACCAACTCGAGACGACGCTCGGCGGGCGGGGTCTCCCGCAGCGCGACGTCGTCGCGCGAGCGATCGAGAACGAGGACGTCGCCGACGCGCTCACCGCGAATCAAGCGGTCATTCTGCGCGCTATCGACCAACTATCGCGTGTCGAGATCCGCGGTGGTGCGGGCAGCGGCAAGACCTTCCTCGCACTCGAGCAGGCACGTCGCCTCACGCGTGCGGGGCAACGCGTAGCACTGGTCTGCTACTCCCACGGGCTGGCGTCGTACCTCACGCGCATCACGTCGGCGTGGAACCGTAAGGACCGCCCGGCCTATGTCGGCGAGTTCCACGACCTCGGCATGCAGTGGGGCGCCCCCGCCGGGCCCGACGAGTCTGTTCGTACCGAAGCGGCGTCGCAATTCTGGGAACATGAACTGCCACAACAGATGCACGACCTCGCCGAGACCCTCCCACCCGGCAAGCGATTCGACGCGATCATCGTCGACGAGGCACAGGATTTCGCCGACGAGTGGTGGCCGCCGTTGCTGGCAAGCCTGCGCGATCAGGACACCGGTGGCATCTACGTATTCAGCGACGAGGCGCAGCGCGTCTTCGACCGACAGGGTTCACCACCGGTTCCGCTCGTGCCGATCGTGCTCGATCACAACCTGCGCAACACACGCCAGATCGCGAGCGCATTCAGTTCGCTTGTCGGACAACGTATGCAACTGAAGGGCGGCGAAGGCCCCGACATCCGATTCGTCGCGTGCACCGCAGAGGAAGCCCTCGAGGCCGCGGACGACCAGATCGACGTCCTGCTCGACGAAGGCTGGCGTGCCGAAGATATCGCACTACTCACCACGGGCAGTCGCCACCCGGAACAGATCGAGCGGCAAGCCGAGGGCAACGCGTCGTACTGGGCGACGTTCTGGGACGACGAGCAGGTCTTCTACGGACACGTACTCGGCTTCAAGGGGCTGGAGCGTCGAGTAATTGTCCTCGCGCTCAACGAGTCCCAGGTGAGGAGCCGGTCGACGGAACGGTTGTATGTCGGGCTGTCGCGTGCACGCGAGCAACTCGTGGTGTGCGGCGATCCCGACTTCGTGCGGACAGTCGGCGGACCCGAGGTTGCGCGACGACTGGGCATCGACTGACTCGCCCGAATTGTCAGACCCTACGCATACGGTGTCACCAACACTCCCCACAGACAGGACACCCACTGTGCGTTCCACCCTCGCGGCGATCATCGCCACCATCATGTGTGCTCTCTTTTCGATCGCCGTGGTACCCGCGGCAGCGAGCGCAGCACCGCCCTCGAACGCGCGTTACATCTCCGGTGACGGCTGGGGCGGCTACGTCCAGATCACGGATATCAACCTGCGCGGCAGCACCTTCAGCTTCACGGCGACTATCGAAAGCACCCGGGGCGCCATTCCGGTCAACCCCTTCTATTTTGTCGCGAAGGCGTCCGACGGAACAACCTACGACGATCCCGACTTCAGCACCACCGACCTTCACTCGGGGTATCTGTCAGCGGGTCAACGTGTCAAGGGCACAGTTGCGTTCACAGTCAACGGCCCTCGACCGACCGCAATCCAGTACGAAGGAGTTCTCGGGGAAACGCTGGCCACATGGACCTTCACCTGGCGCGAGGCACCAAAGTCGAAGAAGCCCGCACCGCTGTTCGGGTCTGCGTCCTAGTCGCTATCGACCCGAGCACGGAAGCTGACCCTGTAACCCGAACCGCGCTCCGCCCGATATGTCGCTAACAGCAACGCCGCTGACGATTGGAGCTGAAATGCCACTCACTCAAGAACAACTCGACGTCATCGCCGACCGAATCGCTGATCTGAATCCCCAGCAGCGCACCAGGCGATGGAGCAGCATCAGCCTCTGCATTCTCGACGCAGTGTGGAGTATCGGAGCACATTACGACAACGTGGTCACGCCCCTCGTCGTCAAGTTTGCCCGTTCGCAGGGCGTCTCCAGTGCCGTGGTTCCAGTCGACGAGCTACCCAAGGATGATCCGATACCAGCTTCGAGTCTCGCAAGATTCACCGACGACGCACTCTTGTCCCTGACTAATAGCCAGCTCACCTCGACTCGCGGAGGAGTGACAAAAGCACATGCCTCAATCGCCTACGCGCAAGTACTGGTTGATAGCGGCGTCGAATCGCTCTCGGACGCAATCGAGGCATTGGGGGATAAAGCACGTCTCGCGAGCATTGACGCCGAGCTAGCTCGCGTTCCGGGCGACGGACAGCATGGCATACGTCGCGGATATCTCTGGATGCTTGTTGGCGACGACAACCGAATCAAGCCGGACCGGATGATTCTTGGATGGTTTAGGAGCCTAGGAGTTCCGAGTGATCCTGCATCGGCAGAAGATTACATCCGAGCTGCCGCGCCAATTGTTTCTGCGCGACTGCAACGTCCCGTCACGCCGTGGGAGATCGACCATGCGATCTGGAATTACGCTCGATCATCCTAGAACCATCTAGCCTAGGACGCGTGGCCGATACTGCAGCCGACCCGCGAAAGTGTCAACGCCGTGGGCTGGCTGAGCCGTCCAACACTCAGAGATCAACCGACGCGTTGGTGGCGACGTCGGGCTGTTCGCCTGACACGATCGCTTTGGCGTATTTGAGCAGCGCAACGGGTTTGGGGCTGTCCAGGGTCCAGTACTCGGCGGAGTCGGCGTGCACCTTCAACAGTGCGACGCCCGGGTCTTCGCGGCCCTTCTCGAACCAGGCCTCTGCGTGAGAGTTCCAGAGCTCGTCGATCAGCTTCTGTTCGTGGGTGACCGACGCTGTGCCGGCGATCGAGAGATAGTTGTCGTCGGCCTGCAGGCTCACATTGACGTGTGAGTCCTCGGCGACCTGGTCAGTTTTGGGCGAAGGGACGACGGTGAAGAAGTACAGATCGCCGTCGAATTTTCTGTCCAGCACTGCTAGTGGACGGCTCAGCAATCGACCATCCGATTCGCTGGTCGTGACGAAGGCGACGCGACCCTTCGAGATCAGCTCGCCGATGTGCTCGAATTCGGTGTTGTCATCAGTCATGGTTTTCACGCTACGCGCAAGTGCTCTTCACGCCCACCGTCCCGCGTGACTGTGACGGCGGGCGGCACGCTCCCGCGTCGCGCTCGCATCTACCCTGAAGACCATGCGTTTCGTCATCTACGGTGCCGGGGCCACCGGCGGCGTCATCGGTGCTCACCTGGCACTTTCCGGAGCAGACACCACCTTGGTCGCGCGCGGCGAGCATCTGCGAGCAATGCGTAAGGGCGGACTCGTCCTCGACACCGCCGAGGGACACCAATCCATTTCGACCACGCTTGCGTCAAATGCGTCCGAAGTGGACTGGAGCGACGACTCCGTGACGCTCCTCGCCGTCAAGTCGCAGCAGACCGCCGCGGCCATCGCCGACCTTCGGGCGCATATGCCTCTCGACACTCCGGTGGTGTCGGCCCAGAACGGCGTCGCCAATGAACGTAAACTGCTTCGCGTCTTTCCGCACGTCTACTCGCTGTGCGTGATGCTGCCCGCCTTGCATCTCGAGCCTGGTGTCGTCGTTCAGGCGTCGTCGAACAAGCCCGGAATCCTCGACATCGGGCGCTATCCGTCGGGTATCGACGAAGTGGCGCAATCCATTTCGTCAGCACTGCGTGCCGCGACGTTCCTCTCCGAGCCGCGCCCCGACATCATGGCGTGGAAGTATCGAAAACTGATAATGAACCTGGTCAACGGTATCGACGCCAGCTTCCGCAACGACGGCGACGCCTTCGCCGAGCTTGTTCGACGCGCACGAGCCGAAGGTGAGGAGGTCATCGAGGCGGCGGGTATCGATGTCGTCTCCGAGGCCATCGACAAGCAGCGGCGCGGCGATGCCATCGTCCGCCGTGACACCGGAGAGGCTTCCTTCGGCAGTTCAACCTGGCAGAGCGTCGCCCGTGGAGCGCGCAGCGTCGAGACCGACTATCTGTCCGGTGAAATCGTGCTGCTCGGGCGACTACACGGCGTGGCGACGCCGGTCAACGAGCTCGTCCAAAACGAAACCGACCGCCTTGCGCGCGAGGTGCTGTCGGCAGCGAGTTCGGATGCGGGCGTCGCGCTGGAGAGTCTCGACCTTCTGTAGCAGCACCATTTTCGATACCGTGCAGGATCTCCTCGCAGGTCTGCGCCGCGATGTCGCACAACTTTTTCGCCCGGGACGTCATCTGTGGATCTGTCGAACGTTCACGCCACACCTGCGACATCCTGCGCGCTGTAGCGGCGATCTCACGCGGATCGCTGTCGGGTGAGAGACCGAGACGTCGAGCGGGGTCGGACCCGTGCGAACCGAGAAGCGAGACCAGTTCGTCGCGCAGTGGCGTCGAAAGATCCCTGTTCTCGCGCAAGCTCGGGAACCGCTCGGTGCGCGTGCTCGGACCGATGCCACGATGCGACGTCGGCACCGCGAACATCTCGGTCGGCGAGTTGGGGTCAGTGGATGTCTCGTGCATGGCCTCGACTGTGCCCGTCGACCCTTGCCGCGCTCTCAACGCGACCTGAGAGCAGCCTTCGGATCCTGTTGCATCTCAACGCCCTCCGACATGCCGGGTGACGTACAGCACTAGAGAGCGCCTACACGCGTTCGGCGTCGACGACTTCTCTGTGAAGACGTCGACGCCGAAGGCGGAAACCAGGTGAACAGCGCTATTTGAACACGCCGAGCTTGCCGAACTTGTCAGCGAGCTTGTAGTACACGGCGAGCCGCGGATTGGACTTGCCGTCCTTCATCTCCGCGAGCACGTCCTTGATCGCATTGTCGAGGTAGGCGTCGGTTTCTGTCAGACCGAGCTTCTTCTTCAGGAAGTTCTCGCGCACGGTTTTGAGTTCTGCGGGATCGCTTGCCGACACCAGAGCGGCGTCGGCGTTCTGAAGGGCGAGGCGGTAGGTCGACGCCATCTTCTCGACCACGGCAGGGTCGGCGTCGGGGACGTACTTCTTGACGGTTTCCAGGGCATCAGACATGGGGACACTCCATTGGGTTGTCGCTGGTACAGGCGACACGGTACGCCCGTAAAGACGATCAAGTCTGATGAATCGCGGGTTGTCGCAAATGTCCGCCCCCTGTCGATCATCGAGCAACGACACGTCGTGCACCTCCTACCCTTGGTTCATGGCAGCCACCAGCGCGATCCGGCCGTTCATTCCACACACCGACCCGGCCGTCGTCGACGATCTTCGACGACGCCTCCAGACGACTCGGTGGACCGACGCTCCGGAAGGCAGTGGATGGTCGATGGGTACGGATGTGTCGTATCTGCGCGATCTCGCCGACTACTGGCGCACGGATTTCGACTGGGCCGCAATCGAATCAACGATCGCCGAATTGCCTCACTTCACGGTCACCGTCGACGGCCTCGACATCCACGTTATCCACAGCCCTGCATCCGACCCCGACGCGGCATTTCCCGTCCTGCTGGCCCACGGCTGGCCCGACTGCTTCTGGCGATTCCTGAAGGTCATCCCGCTCCTCACCGATCCCGCCGCACACGGCGCCGAGCCCGCCGACGCCTTCACGCTGATCGTTCCCGACATGCCGGGGTTCGGATACTCCGGTCATCCCAGTGGGCCGACGCCCGACACACGAGACATCGCGCGAATGTGGGGTCAACTGATGCAGGTGCTGGGGTACGACCGGTACGGCGTCGCCGGCGGCGACATGGGCAGCCACGTGGCCCGCTATCTCGCACTCGCCCATCCTGCCCGCGTCGTCGCGGTGCATCGAACCGACGCCGGGCTACCTCCCGCGACCATCGACAGGTCAACATTGAGTCCTGAGGAGATCGCCTGGATCGACGACGCCGCACGCTGGTCGGCCACCGAGGGCGCATACGCGGCTATGCACAGCACCAAACCCCAGACAGCCGCGATCGGCCTGGCCGATTCACCGGTGGGCGTGGCGTCGTGGATCGTCGAAAAGCTGCGGTCGTGGAGCGACTGCGACGGAGACCTCGACAGCATCTACACGAGAGACGAAATCCTCACGCTCGTCACGCAATACTGGGTCACCAACACGATCGGATCGTCGATCCGCACATACCGAGCCAACGCGGCCATACCGGTCGAGGACCGTATGCGCTACGTCGACGTCCCGTCCGGGTTGTCGATCTTCGGCGGCGATGTTGTTCGACCGCCCCGCGCCTGGTTGGAACGTACCGCGAACACCGTTTACCACTCCGAGCCCAAGCACGGCGGCCACTTCGCACCGTTCGAGGTGCCGGAGAGCTACGCCACCGAACTGCGTACGTTCTTCCGTCCCTACCGCAACGCATGAGCGGCGTCGGAAACCACTGAACCCCAACCAAGCATTCGCTTGGTTTGTTAACGTCCAGGCTGCGGCACCCATCGGCAGTGAGGGCGGAACATTGGGGTTCATCACACAGACCAGGCCCGACGTCGACTTCCCGACATGGAGTCAGGGCTCCCGAGCCGAGAAGATCCGGCCGATGGCACGCCAGTGGGCAGAGGTCGGGTTCGGCACCCCCGTGGTGTTGCACCTGTTCTACGTCGGCAAGATTCTGGCCTACGTGTTCGTCGGCTGGGCGATCGTCGCCGCGACGCCGGGCATCGGCGGGTTCTTCGACGTCGCGTCGTGGTACAGCGAGACGGTCGTCTTCCAGAAGGTCGTGCTCTACACGATGCTGTTCGAGGTCATCGGCCTCGGTTGCGGCTTCGGTCCGCTCAACAACCGCTTCTTCCCGCCGTTGGGCTCCATTCTGTACTGGTTGCGCCCCAGAACAATTCGTCAGCCACCGTGGCCCACACGTGTGCCACTGACGCGCGGCGATGTGCGCGGCCCGGTCGACATCGCGCTCTACGCAGCACTTCTCGTGATTCTGGTTGTGGGACTCGTCAGTCCCGGTAGCAGGGAACTTCCCGATTTGAACTCGGCAACCGGCGCACTACCGCTGTGGGAGATCTGGACGATTCTTGTACTTCTCGCGCTGATCGGGTTGCGCGACAAGACAATCTTCCTCGCCGCGCGTGGCGAGGTGTACGGCGCGCTGTGCGTGACGTTCCTGTTCACCGGTGTCGACATGATCGTCGCCGCCAAGGTTGTCTTCCTGGTGATCTGGCTCGGTGCGGCGACGTCGAAGCTGAACAAGCACTTCCCGTTCGTGATCGCAACCATGATGTCGAACAACGCGGTCATCCGGTCTCCGAAGATGAAACGACTGTTCTTCGAAGACTTTCCGGACGATCTGCGGCCGGGTAGGCCATCGCGGTGGATCGCTCACTTCTCCACTGCGGTCGAGGGTCTCGTGCCGATCGTGCTGTTCTTCTCGCATGGAGGATGGCTCACGTGGGTTGCCGCGGCGATCATGCTGATCTTCCATTTCGGCATTCTCAGTTCCATTCCGATGGGAGTTCCGTTGGAGTGGAACGTCTTCATGATGTTCGGAGTTCTCGCACTCTTCGTCGGTCACGCCGATCTCGGCCTCGGCGACCTCGAGCAGCCGTGGTGGGTCGCCTTGCTGTTCGTGGTCATTGCGGGCACGGTGGTGATCGGAAACCTCTTCCCGCGCAAGGTGTCCTTCCTTCCTGGGATGCGCTACTACGCCGGAAACTGGGACACCGGGATCTGGTGCATGACACCGTCGGCGTCGGAGAAGTTGGAGAAGAACGTGGTGGCGATCGCGGCTTTGCCTGCATCGCAGCTACAGCGGATCTACGGCAGCCCGGAAGCGGCTCAGGTTGCGTTGTACATGGGATATGCGTTCCGCGCCTTCAACAGTCACGGTCGGGCGCTGTTCACGCTCGCACATCGCACGATGGCCGGGCACAACGAATCGGACTACATGCTCACCGACGGCGAACGTATCTGTTCGACGGCGATCGGCTGGAACTTCGGCGACGGTCACCTCTCCAACGAACAGCTGATCGCCTCGCTACAGAAGCGCTGCGAGTTCGAGCCGGGCGAGGTTCGGATTGTGCTCGTCGACGCCCAACCTATTCACACGCAGACCCAGCAGTATCGCCTGATCGACGCTGCGACAGGAGAATTCGAGCGCGGCTATGTCCGCGTCGCGGATCTGGTGACCCGTCAGCCGTGGGACGACGAGGTCCCGGTCACCGTGACCTGGACAGCGACACACGCTGACCGGCAATCGCAGTGATCGTTTTGTCCTCGCCCGGCCGACCGTCGAGTCGATGGGTCAGCCAACTGACCGCGAGGGGCCCGGACAGCGGCAACAGCGAATAGTGTTCTGTGACAAGGTCGCGCACGTAGGTGACGGGCACGCCGAGATCACGGTACCGCTGCGCCTGCGCGTCGACGTCGGCAGCATCGATCACCTCGTCGTGCACCGCCTGCATGACCAGCAGCGGCACGGCGGGTGCATGTGTACCGAGTTGCAGGTCGTCCATCATCTTCACGACGCCCGGATCCGCCAGCACGTCGGCAAGCGGGATGTCGAAGTAGTCGTCGAGATCGTGGTTGCGGAAGCGCCGGATCGCCGCGAGCGTCGGAAGAGTGGCGGCCTCGTCGAGGTTGTGGCGCCCGAATTCCGTTGCGTGCTCGGTGATCATGCGCTCGAGAGCGGGATAGACCCGACGCAGACCGGCCACCACGAGGATCGGAAGCCCTGCGTGCAGGCCACCGTTGAGCCGTAGCAGCGTCGACGCCATGTCGCCGACGGGCGAACCGAGAACGGCACCAACGATATTCAGCTCAGGTGCGTACTCCGGAGCCATCTCGGCGGCCCACGATGTGGCAAGTCCGCCGCCCGAGTATCCCCACATTCCGATCGATGCCGTCGCGTCGAGGCCGAGGGGCTCAAATGACAGCGTGGCCCGAATGCCGTCCAGCGCACGGTAACCCGGCTCACGGGGCGCACCCCACGCCCCCTTGGCGCCCTCGTGGTCGGGGATCGAGACCGCCCAACCCTTCGAGAGCGCACGACGCACCACCATGAATTCGAATGGTGCGACGGCGCGCGACGCGTCGGCACCCTTCTGCAGGGCATACGACGGGAAGCACTGCGACGTCACCGCGTCGATCGCGCACTGGAACGACAGCACCGCCGGATTCGGATGCTTGGTGCGATCGGGCACGACGACCGTCGTGACAGTCGCGTCGGGATTGCCGTCGAGGTCGGTTGATCGATAGAGCAGCTGCCACGCCTGATGATTCGACGCCCAGAAGTTCTTGAGCTCGACCTGTCGTGACCGGATCACCTCACCGGGCCGGCAGTCACCGAGATGCGCCGGGGCGGCGTAGAAATGGTCGTCGACGGGCAGCAACGGACCGGCAGATACGTCGTCCTGATTGTCGTGTACTGCGGGCGATGCACCTGCCGACGTCGTTGTCAGCGTTTGCGCTGTCATGTCACTCCCCTCGTTCGTACTTGTATTTACCAACATTGATCGCCGGTGGAGAATTCCGAGTCGCTCGTCTCATCTTCGAGCGAAAGAGACGAAGCAACAGCTCTGAACTGGACAAACACGACGTGTCAGACCCTGCGACTACCTTGCATCTCGAACACACATTCGCACCTCGGCGAGTGCTCCAGGGTGCACAACAGGATGGGGAACCGCATGTCCACCCACGGCTTCGACAATCTCATCGAGAACGCATGGCGCGAGTTTGCCGCCACGGTGACATCACGCGTACCCGACCTCGGGCGCAAGGAGTTTCTCGAGATCGCCCGCCAAGACGGCCAGCGATATCGCGTGCTGCTCGTCTTCACCAAGACGGGTTCTGGAAAGGTGAGGTGCACGCTCGACGGCACTGCGCTGCCGTGGGCCGGGCGGGCGGAGTGGATGCGCATTCGCGGTCGCCTGGCACAGCTCGGGTGGCGGTTTCTCCCCCGAAAGGGCCAGCACATCGCCGAATCCGGCCAGCGTGACGCAAGCTCCGTCGCCGACATCGCCGTGTCGACGCTGCGCGAGATCTTCGACGTTGCTCACCCCGTGTTCGTCACGGTGAACGATCCCTTCGGCACGCACCCCGACGCGGGGCAGGTCGACGAGACCGCGGCCGCCACCGAACGTCAGCTGACCGTCGTTCCGCAGGCGCCCGACCGAAGCGTCGAGCCGCCGACGGATGAGCACTACACCGCCGAGATGCGTGAGATGGCCGCAGCCATGGATGCGCTTCCCGAATGCATCGCTCCCGGGTTCGTCATCTCGGGTGTCGACGAACTACTCGAAGTCACCCGGAGCGTGCTCGCGAGGCATTTCGGATGGCAGGTGTCGGTCGTCAACGGGTGCATCGAACTGCCCGCGCTCGACGCCGTACCGTGCACGATTGTCGGTTCTGATCTGGGTCCGAGCCTCGTACTCACGACGACGCTCACGCACCGACTCCTCGATCCCGCACTTCTCGGCACTCTGACCACCGAATACTCGTCGAGGTGTGCGGGGATCACCTTCGTGGTCCACGATCAGCACGTCTATGCACAGCGGATCGTCGACGCCGCGGTGTTCCATCCGCACAACCTCGACGCGGCGCTGCGCACCTGGCGGCGCTTTCTGAACAATGAGGCAGGCGAGCTGATCGACGCGCTCAACGCCGGCGGCCCCGGTGCTCACACCTGCGCACAGAGCTCCGTACCCGTCGGGCTCCAGACGTTGTTCGACTTGGGCTTCTCCGAAGCACTCACACCCGAACGCGTCCTGCATCTGACGAACGGGAAGGTCGGTCGGCTCACCGACTATCTCCGTGTGTGTCGCGAGCTCCTCGCCAACGCCAAGGCGTTGGCCGCGGAATCGCAAATCCGTGGCGCCGCGCCGGAGGAGATCGAATTGCACACGGACACAGTGGATTTCTACCGCCAGTTCTGCCTCCTGCTCGAGCAGGCGATCACTCGCGCGACCCCGAAAGGTGCGTGACGCGATGGGCGCATATCGTCGAGTGAATGGCGAGTGTTCTTCCCCCCGACGGCCCGGTTCGTGATGAGACAGTCCTCGACAACCCCGCCCGTTCCGCCCTCCTCGGGCCGCATTCGCGATTCGCACAGACACACGGCGACGCGCTGCGCTACCCCGCCGACGTCGCACCGTGGTGCGCCCTGCCGGATGATCCGACGATCTCCGACTGGGAGGATGCGGCAGAGCTTGTCGGTCCCGACGGCTCCATCACGCTCGCCACCGTCACCGTCGAGCCGCCGGAGGGCTGGACGAGCACGATGCGGATAACCGGCGTGCAGATGATCGGGGCCGCCGTCGAGGGATATACCGACCCGCGGGTGGTCGAACTCGACGACTCCGACGTCGACGACATGCTCGATCTCGTGGAAAGGACGCGGCCGGGGCCGTTTCGACGCCACACCATCGATCTCGGTACCTACCTGGGTATCCGACGCGACGGCAAGCTGATCGCGATGGCAGGCGAACGCATGCATCCGCCTGGGTGGAGTGAGGTCAGCGCGGTCTGCACCGACCCGGCGTTCCGTGGAGAGGGATTGGCCAGGGCGGTGGTCCTCGCGGTCGTGGAGGTGATTCGCGAGCGCGGTGACCTGCCGTTCCTCCATGCGTCGGCCGACAATGTCTCGGCGATCCGGCTCTACGAGAACGTGGGTTTCACCCGTCGACGGAAGGCGATCTTCCAGGCTGTGCGCGCTCCGCAGTGAGGCGCCCGGCAGGATGGGTGCCATGGACGACGCCGAGCTGCTGACACTGCCCAAAGCCGAACTGCACATCCACATCGAGGGCACCCTCGAACCGGAGATGGTGTTCGACCTGGCAGCCCGCAACAACGTCGCACTCCCCTACGCGTCCGTCGACCAGCTGCGAGCTGCGCACGCCTTCGCCGACCTTCCCCACTTCCTCGACCTCTACTACGCGTGCATGGCCGTGCTGCGTACCGAAGACGACTTCGCCGATCTCGCCGCCGCTTACCTGCGCAAGGCGGCGTCGCAGGGTGTCACGCATGCGGAGGTCTTCTTCGACCCGCAGGCGCACACATCGCGCGGCATCGACCTCGGTGTCGTCGTACGCGGGCTGCGTCGTGGACTGGATACGGCGGCGGCGGAGACATGTGGGCATGCCGATCTCATCGCGTGCTTCCTACGCGACCGGCCGGTGTCAGAGGCTCTCGACACCCTCGACGCGTTGGAGCCGTTCTTCGGCAGCCTCATCGGGGTTGGACTCGATTCAGCCGAAGTGGGCTTTCCGCCAGGACAATTCGCGCCTGTCTTCGACCGTGCACGGGAGGCGGGCCTGCATGTCGTGGCGCACGCAGGAGAGGAGGGTCCGGCTCAATACATCTGGGAGGCCCTCGACGTGTTGGGGATCGAGCGCGTCGATCACGGCGTCCGCGCCCTCGAAGACCCCGCACTGCTCAGGCGCCTGGCCACCGATCGAATCCCGCTCACCACGTGCCCACTGTCGAATGTGCGGCTGCGCGGCGTCGAAAGGCTCTCCGATCATCCGTTGCTCGACCTACTCGACGCCGGGCTGGTCGTCACCATCAACTCCGACGATCCAGCCTATTTCGGCGGGTATGTCGGCGACGCGTTCGTCGAGGCGCGGCGCGAGCTCGACCTGAGCGAAGAACAACTTCGCGCCATCGCACAGTTCTCGTTCGACGCATCCTTCACGGCGCCCTGAAACAGTGCGCAGCAGGCACATTCGCGATGACACGTGGCTCGGGCGGGTCCGACCACGAAGGTCGGCCCCGCCCGATCGCAGACAGCCGTAGCTGCGCTGGCTCACAGCGTCACAGTGCGAGGCAGAGGCTGCCGAGGTTGAGACCCTGCGAGACCGGGATGTTGCTCAGCGTCTTGACCGACGGCGAGAACGGATTCCGGAACTGGATGGCCGTGAGGTTGTGGCTTCCCGCAGTCGACGGCGTCCACTTGAAGGTCGCCTTGCCTGCGACCGGCACAACCGTGCCGACGGTGACGGAGCCGTCCCGCAACGTAACGGGATTCGTCGCCCCTACGCCGGAGACCGGAACGGCGATGTCGTAGGTACAGGTGGTGGCGAACTTGCCGCCGAGCCCGGGCGTCGCCTGCGGTACGTCGACGGTTGCCGACGCCGGCGCGGCGAGCGCGATGGTCACCGCGCCGGCGCCTGCGGCGAGAGCTGCCGTCACTGTGGCACGACGGGTGCGCCGACTTGTTCGTTGCTTCCGAATTGTGTTCTCGGACATTAGTCCTCCTAGTGTCTCGTTTCGTTAATACGTTTTGGGTTGAGCTTTCTTCAGGATTTCGTCTGCGGTTTTTGTCCATACGAAG
>NZ_LZMI01000083.1:0-1398 GCF_001665475.1 Gordonia sp. 852002-51296_SCH5728562-b
CGGTGGACGTTCCTATAGTCCGTCAAGTGGTGTGGGCGTGGTTGTTTTGGTTGGTGTCCCAGGCGGTGAGGTCTGCTTTGAGGGCGTAGAACAGTTCGCGGGCGACGTAGCGTTTCACGGCGCGGATGATGTCTTTGGTGGAGAGGTTTTCGGCTGTTCGGCGGTCGCGGTAGGCGATGGTTTTCTCGTGTCGGTTGAGCCGGCCGATGGTGACGAGGTGGATCGCGCAGTTGGCTTGACGGTCGCCGCCACGGTGCAGGCGGGTGCGGTGGGTTTTACCCGAGGATGCCGGGATCGGGGCGATCCCACACAGCCGCGCGAACTGGGCGTCGGTCTTGATTCGGGTGGGGCATTGACCGACGGTGATCAACAGTTGCGCAGCGCTGAGGGTGCCCACTTGTGGCAGTGCACGCAGCCGTGGCGCGATCTGGGCGGTCAACGTGTCGAGGTGGCGGGTGTAGGCGGTGATTTCGGCGTCGAGTTCACGGACTCGGATCGCGACCTGACGGAGCACGAGTTTGGCGGCTTGGACGGGGTCGTCGAGGTGGTCGCGGTGGGGTCGCCAGGTGATGATGACGGCCATCATGCCGGTGGTGGTCATGCCGGTGAGCTTGTCGCGGATCTGGGGTGCGATGATCGTGAAGTCGCGGATCTGGTTGACCGCGGCGGTCCGTGCTTTGATCGCGGATGCTCTGGCGGCCTTGATCATTCGGATGGACTCGATGATCCCGGTCCGGTCTTTCGGGGTGATGGAGGCTCGCCCGGTGCGGGCTGCCTGCGCTGCGCTGTAGGCATCGATGGGATCGGATTTGCCTGCGCACGCGCGCACCGTGGGATCGGGGTGGTTGAGTTCTTTGACGCGGTAGCCCTCAGCGTGCAGCGAACGTGTCAGGCCGGCACCGTAGGTGCCGGTTTGCTCGACGGCGATCGCCTCGATCGGCCATTGCGTCAGCCAGGCACACATCTGATCATCACCGTGCTGGCCGGTTGCGAACTCGCGGTCAGCGATGCGGTGGCCATCGGTATCGACGACCGCGGCGTGGTGGGTGTCTTTATGGGTGTCGACTCCGCCGTACATCGGTTGCAGCGGCGGCGGGGTAACGGTCATGCTGGTCATCGCGGTTATGTCTCCTTGAGTCGTGTCCTACGGCACGGGGATGACATCGCCGGGTGAGGCGGACAGGACGGTGAAGAGTCGGCCATAACCGCTGCCGACAGGTTCCTATGAAGTCACTGCCTCACCCGGCTCCATCAGTCGAACCAAGGGTGTGTCCACGACCCGACCGGGATCGACAGGTCCACTTCAAGACACCCAACCGGGGTCAGTCTCGACAAAAGTCAGAACACTCGATCAAGCCGCACTCCCATCCTCACCGTCTCGACAGGCTCGACCAGCGG
>NZ_LZMI01000084.1:0-77153 GCF_001665475.1 Gordonia sp. 852002-51296_SCH5728562-b
TGGTCGAGCTGACCCTCGCTGGTCGAGCTGACCACCGCTGGTCGACCCAACCCGCTGGTCGAGCTTGTCGAGACCACCCCCACCCGAAAGGTCACCGATGAGTAGTCCCGCCACCGACTCCGACTCGCATGACACCCCGCCGCCCGCGCTCGACACCGACCTCACCGCGGCCGACGCCCGGCGCTGGCCCGACGTCGCGGCCGTACCCACCGGCGCGACCGCGCGGGTCCGTGGACGCGCCGCGGCGTGGCTCTTCCGCCACGCGACCACCGGAATCGGAGTCCGCATCGAGTTCCCCGACGGCTCACGTCGCGGAAGCAAGACCGAGACCGTGTTGCCGCGCATGATCGTTCGACGCCCGGTCGCGTTCTCGCGCCGCGTCGGCTCGGGCGGTCTGATCGGGTTCGGCGAGTCCTTCATGGCGGGCGACTGGACCACCGACGACCTCGTCGGCGTCCTCACCCCATTCGCCGAACGAGTCGCCCGACTCGTCCCGAAGCCCCTGCAAACCCTGCGCGCACTGGTCCTACCTCGACATCCCGCCGACGAGGAGAACACCGCCGCCAACACGCGCAGCAACATCGCGCGACACTACGACCTCTCCAACGACCTCTTCGCGACCTTCCTCGACGAGACGATGACCTACTCGAGCGCCCTGTTCGACGACCCGGCCCTCGACGCAGACGCCGCGCAGACTCCCAAACCGACCTCCCAGGTCGGATTCGACGACCTCGCAGATGCTCAGCGCCGCAAGGTCGATCGCCTACTCGACGCCGCGGGTGTCGGCCCGGGCTCGCGCGTCCTCGAGATCGGAACGGGCTGGGGCGAGCTGTGCCTGCGCGCGGCAGCACGCGGGGCCACCGTGCGATCGGTGACACTGTCGAGCGAGCAGCGCGCGCTCGCGATGCAGCGCGTCGACGAGGCAGGCTTCGCCGACCGTGTGCAGATAGACCTGCTCGACTACCGCAGCGTCACAGGCACCTACGACGCCGTGATCTCGGTCGAGATGATCGAAGCCGTCGGTGAAAAGTATTGGCCCATCTACTTTTCGACGATCGACCGCGTACTAGCGCCAGGCGGGCGCGTCGCCATCCAGGCCATCACCATGCCCCACGACAGGATGCGCGCCTCGCGGAACACCTATACCTGGGTGCACAAGTACATCTTCCCCGGCGGGCAGCTCACCTCACTGCCCGCACTGCGCGACGTCACCGCAGAGCACACCCGACTTCGCCTGCGCGACAACCTGTCCATGGGCCATCACTACGCCGAGACACTGCGACTGTGGCGCGAACGCTTCACCGCTCGCCGCGCCGACGTCGAATCCCTCGGTTTCGATTCGACGTTCATGCGCATGTGGCAGTTCTATCTCGCCTACTCCGAGGCGGGATTTCGCGCGGGCTACCTCGACGTGCATCAACTCGTCTTCACCCGTGATGACGACTCAGCCGCGAGCACCGACTCATGACAGGACTGACGGGGTGGGCGGGCTTCGGCGTGGTGACCGGAGCGTCGTTGCTGTTCATCGTTGTCCTGCAAGCGATCACGTTTGCGGTGGGGCGTCGTTTGGGGCACTACAACGTGGTCGACGTCATCTGGGGATTCGGATTCGTCGGGATCGGCTGGATCGCACTGATTCTCGGCGGCGGCGACATCACCCGACGGTGGATTCTGGCGCTCGCCGTCACGGTGTGGGGTCTGCGACTGACATGGCACATGCTCGGCAAGGTTAGCGGCAAGGGTGAAGACCCGCGCTACGCGAAGGTTCTCGGCGAGAACCCGTCGGCCGGGCGCGTGATCCGCAAGATCTTCGGCACCCAGGGCGCCGCACAGTGGTTCGTGTCGCTGCCGCTACAAGTTTCCGCGGTCACGCACGCAACGCACGGAATCTGGTGGATCGTGTTGATCGCGGGAATCGTGGTCTGGGCCATCGGTATCTCGTTCGAGGCGATCGGCGACGCCCAGATGACGTCGTTCAAATCCGATCCGTCCAACAAGGGCAAGATCATGGACCGCGGACTGTGGGCCTGGACGCGGCACCCCAACTACTTCGGCGACTCCGCCGTCTGGTGGGGCATGTGGCTCATCGCCGCGTCGGCGTGGCCCGGAGTTCTGACCGTGCTCTCACCCGTCGTGATGACCTACTTCCTGGTGTACGCAACCGGCGCGCGTCTGCTCGAAGAGTCGATGAGCAAACGAGACGGCTACCCCGAGTACCAGCAGCGCACGTCGTACTTCTTCCCCCTGCCGCCGAAGACGCGTGAGGGGGCGGGCAGTCAGGGTCATGCGCCATGACCGTCCCGCTCGTAGCCCCCGCACCTCCGACCCGCTTGACCTGGTCGAGTTCAACCTCGTCGTCGAGTCCGGCGGGACTGAAGAGTCTGGCGTGGTTGAGGGTCGGCACGTCGCCAATTAGGGTGAACTGCGATGAACGCAGAGGCCTGTCGGTGACCGCTGACCACGATGCCGGCGACCGGCTGCCCGCACTTCTGGAGAAGATCGCTTCGGGAGACGAGCTCGCATTCGCCGAGTTCTACGACCTCACCAGCCATCGCGTGTACGGCATGGTGCTGCGCGTTCTGCGCGATCCCGGCTACAGCGAGGAGACCACGCAGGAGGTCTACCTGCAGGTCTGGCGGTCAGCGTCGACGTTCCGCGCCGACCTCGGCTCGGCGCTGAGCTGGCTCATCACCCTGGCGCACCGTCGCGCCGTCGACCGCGTGCGATCGGAGACCGCGAGCAGCCGCCGCGAGGAGAACTACGGAGCGCAGGACTACACCTCGACGTTCGACGAGGTCAGCGAGGCCGTCGACAAACGGGAGACCAGCTCGCAGGTCCGCGGCTGCCTCGAAACGCTGACCGACGTGCAGCGCGAATCGATCGGCCTCGCCTACTACGAGGGGCTCACCTATCGCGAGGTCGCCGAGCGACTGTCGGTGGCGCTCCCCACCATCAAGAGCCGCATCCGCGACGGAATGGCTCGCCTCCGCTCATGCCTCGGAGATCGTGATGTCTGACGAAAAGCCAACCACCCCAGCATCTTCCGACGATAACCTCGTCAGCCTCGCCCCGATGCTCGGTCTCGACGCACTCGGTGCGGCCGAGCGCGACTCGGTCGCCCGACGCCGCGCGAAGGCATCGGACACCGACCGCGCCGCCTTCGACCGCGACGTCCGACTCACCCGCGAGGCAATGGCCTCGGTCAGTTCCACCACATCCGCGGCGCCGCCACCCGAACTACGCGACCGCCTGCTACAGCTCATCCGCACCGAGCCCCAGGACGACGCCCCCGCGCCCCGCCCAGCGGGCCTGACGGCCGTGGACGCCTCCCGCCGGCCCGACGCGCCGGCGGACCTTTCTCGCTGGTCGAGCCGGTCCGGAGCGCCAGCGGACCCCTCCCGCTGGTCGAGCCGGTCCGGAGCGCCAGCGGAGGACCGAGTCGAGACCACCCAACGCAACCGTCGCTTCCTCTACCTCGCCGCTGCGGCCATCGTGGCTGTCGCGATCGGAGCCGTCGGCTGGGTCGTCGGCGCCAATCTCTCGTCCGACAACAAGCCTCAGCAGACCACCGCGCAGCAGGTGTTCGACGCCAAGGACATCCGCACCTCGTCGGGTTCGGTCGCCACCGGCCGCGCGACCGTCGCATACTCCGAGAGCGCAGACGCGGGCGTGCTGGTCATGAACGACGTGCCACCACCCAAGTCCGGGACGGTCTACCAGATGTGGCTGGTCGGGCCCGAGGGCGCAACGTCGGCGGGCACCATGACCGACAAGGACGTAGCACCGTCGACCACCGCGGTGATCCCGCACATCGGAAACGCGAAGGCGCTGGCGTTCACCGTCGAGCCGCCCGGTGGTTCGACGACTCCGACCAGCAGCTTTGTCGCCGAACTTCCACTGAGCTAGGTTCCGCGCCGCAGTTGCGTGGGCATCAACTGCAGTAACGCCAACTGACCGGCCATCTGCCAACGATTTTCGACGGCCTCGGAGTACAGGTCGTCGATCGCAGCCTTCCCGAGCTTGTGCGGCCCGACGATGCGATAGCACGACTGGTTGAAACTGCCGAACCACAACTGGACGAACAGCTTGGGGTTCACCATCATTCGCCACGCCGGCACCAGGCAACCGATCTCGCTGGCGAGCGCATCCAGGTACAGCACCTGCGACGGGATTGCCTCCGTGTGGCCGGGACTAAGCGCAGTCCAGTGCTCTTCCCACTCCTTCTCGCGACCGATGCGTTCATCGATGTTCGACGGCGGGGCGAGCTTTCCGCTGCACAACCGTGCGAAGTACCGCGCCTGCATCTCCGCACAGATCGGGATGCCACCCGAGAACGGCCGGACGAATCCGATGAACGCCGCAGTGCCGTCGTGTTCGGGGTGCAGGAAGTGCTTGTAGAGGTTACGCACGTTGCCGTCCTTCACCTGCAGATCGCCGATCGACAACTTCTCGGTGGTGAAGCCGGTGCACAGCACGATCGCGTCGAACTCCGCCGATCTCTCGTCGCGGAATCGCACCGTCGAACCGTCGGAACCCGCGATTCCGCTGTCGTTCAACGTCACTCGGCCGTCGACGAGACTCGGGATGAAGCTGACGTTCTTGCAGAAGATGGCCCGCTGCGCCCAGCTGCCGTCGGGATGCGACCGTCGATTCCAGGTGCGAATCATGTCCCAGTTGGCCGCGTTGTCGAGCGTGTCCACGTCGATCTTCGCCGGTTCCATCGGCTGTCCGAGAGGATTGACGTCGGCCTCGACGGTGCGCCGACCTCCCGGCGCCCTACCCGCGTACGCGCGCACCACACCTGCCGCAGTGATGAACACACCCAGCACCACCGACATCGCCAGGAACAGCGCCTTGATCACCGAGTTGCGGCCCCATGCGGTGTCGAGCACTAACGGATACTCCGCCGACCTCCGGCACATCTCGTGGGCGTGCGCACGCACGGTTCCGTTGTCGGTCGTCCTCGTACGGTTGAAGACACGCGGCAACAGGTAGGTGTAGGAGCGGATCGCAAGAGTGCATTCCGTTGCCACGTCACCGATTTCGCGCACGAGGTCTGCACCGGATTCGGCCATGCCGACAATCAGAACCCGCTTTCCCGCGAACCGGTCGCTGTTGCGGTACTCCGACGAGTGCACGATCTCCCCGGTGAAACCCTCGAGCCCCGCGATCGCGCGGTTGGGCGTCTTGAACGGTCCAGAGCAGACGGCGACCGCGTCGAAGCTCTCCGACCACGTCGCACCCTCGCGTGAGACAGTCACCGTCCAGCCCTGTTCGTCACGCCGGATATCGGTGACCTCTGAACCGAACGTGATGCTCTCGGCGAGGTCGAATCGGGCCGCGTACTCGCGCAGATACTCCAGATACTGCGCGCGCGTGTAGAACACGCGGCCGTCGGCAAACGGGTGATCCGAGTAGGCCATGAGTTTCATCGAGACCGTGAGCATGAGGTTGTCGTAGGCCTTCATCTGCTCGTCGTCGCCCTCGTAGCGCAGCCACAGGCCACCGAGGTCGGTGTTCTTGTCGAAGCAGACGACGTCGTGCCCCTCGTCGCGCAATTGCTTGATCGTCGTCAGACCACACGGGCCCGCACCCACCACACACACCTTCACGGCAATTCCTTCGAGTTTCCGGGCGTCGAATTCGACGGCCAACCGATCGAGACTTAGGGAAGGCTAACATCACCTACTCACTTGCGGGTATGGCATATCCGCAGGTCAATGGCTCACACCGGTCAATTCGGGCCAACCCGACACGGATTGCGCATCGCCCTTAATCGTCGCCAAATCACTACTTGCGCCCGATTGACAGACAGGACCAGAGCATTCACACTTGTTGCATCAGTTGCTACTCGTTGCGTTATACGCAACCGTCAATGCAAGGGTCGCCGCCGACCCCCGCCACGCCTGCCACCGCGATCCCCCACACCGCCAAGAGAGACTTCGATGGCCGATGCACACTGACCCGCCCCAGCAGAATGCGCGGTCGACCGCACACCGAGCCGACCCGGCCATGTGCACTGTCATCGGCACACGCGTCGTCGGCCAGAGTCTCCCGGGCCAGTGCTACGTCGACCAGAAGTGGTTCGACGTCGATCTCGACGAGATCTTCGCCAAGCAGTGGCTCTTCGTCGCCGCCGAAGCCGAGATCGCGGAGCCCGGCGACTACGTCACCGTCGAATTAGGAACGCGATCGGTCATCGTCACGCGTGACAACCTCGGCAACGTCCGCGCCCATCACAACGTCTGTCGCCACCGCGGGGCGCGCCTGATCACGCAGGCAAACGGCTCGACCGGCACCATTGTCTGCTCGTACCACTCGTGGACCTACGGCACCGACGGTCGCCTCATGTACGCCGAGGCCCAGGCACCCGACTTCGACAAGCGCTGCTTCTCGCTCCGCTCCGTCGCAGTCCGCACCATCGCCGGCCTCGTCTTCATCTGCCTCGCCGACGACCCGCCCACCGACATCGACGACGTCGCGCGCATCGTCGAACCGTACCTCGCGCCTCACCGACTCGCGGAGGCCAAGGTCGCCAAGCAGACCGATCTCATCGAGAACGGAAACTGGAAGCTCGCAATGGAGAACAACCGCGAGTGCTACCACTGCGGCGGCCATCCGGAACTCCTGAACGTCTTCTTCCCGACCTGGGGCTACAGCGACTCCGACGCCATCCCAGACCGACTCACCGCTGTCGTGGAACGTTATCGACGCGTCACCGCGGAACTCACCGACACGTGGACCCGCTTCGGCCTCCCCTATCGGCGCATCGCCCAACTCGACTCCCGTCCAACGGGTTTCCACATCGAGCGGGAAGCAATGGATCTCGCGGGCGAGTCGTTCACACTCGACGGAACCACCGCGTGCACACGCCCGCTCTCCGACGACCTACCCGACCGCCGACTCGGCCGCCTCTCGATGCACCTGCAACCGAACATGTGGTTGCACGTGACCAGCGATCACGCAGTGTTGTTCTCCGTCATACCGATTCGGCCCGACGAGACGCTCGTGCGCACCACCTGGCTGGTCAACGCCGCGGCAGTCGAGGGCGCCGACTACGACCTCGATCGGCTCACCGGGGTCTGGGAGATCACCAACCAGCAGGACGCCGACCTGGTCCGGCTCGCGCACCGGGGCATCGCCGATCCCGCCTACGTTCCCGGTCCGTACGGACCGTCGGAGTTCCAGGTCGAGGCGTTCATCAACTGGTACATCACACGGCTGCGCGTCAACCTCGGACTCGACGCCGACGCCACACCCGATCAGATTGCCGAGAGCGCGTGATGAGCACCGACCACCTCCTCGTGTGCGTCGACCGCAGCGAACTCACCCGCGACATGGCGACGTTCACCTTTCGCGCAGTCGAGCCGTACACGTTCGTGTTCAACCCAGGGCAGTTCCTGTCAGTTGGAATCGAGATCGATGGGCGCGTCGTCGAACGGTGTTACTCGATTTCGTCGTCGCCCACCCGCCCGGACACGCTATCGATCTCGGTAAAACGCAAAGTCGGTGGGCACGTGTCGAACTGGTTGCACGACAACATGTCTGAAGGTCGGACCATCACCGCGTCCGGACCGCTCGGCCGGTTCAGCTACATCGACACAGCCGCAACCAAGCTCCTGTTGATCTCCGCCGGGAGCGGCATCACCCCGGTGATGTCGATGCTGCGGGCCGCCACCGATTCCGACAGCAGCACAACCCCCGACATCGTCTTCATCCACAGCGCCCGCACGCTCGACGACATCCCGTTCCGCACCGAGCTCGACGACCTCGCCGTCACTCACCCCAAAGTCGCTGTCGCCTTTGCCTGTACGCGCCTCACCGACGACGATTCGGGCGCCGCGTGGTCGGGTCATCGTGGCCGGATCGACGCCGCTGCCCTCGCCCGCATCTGCCCCGATCTCGCCGAGAGGGAGGTCTTCCTCTGTGGCCCAGGCCAGTTCCGTGCGGGTGTCCGTTCGGCTCTTGTCGCCTCCGGAGGTTCGCTGACGCGAATACACGAGGAGAGCTTCGGCTTTCGGCTGCCAACCAGCGACGACGGCGCTCCCTCCGACGGCGTCAGCGTCGACTTCACCCGCCGCGCACGCCGCATCCACGTCGGCGCAGGTACGACGATCCTCGCCGCCGCGGCGGCTGCGGGAGTCACGCTCCCGTCGTCCTGCGGTGTCGGCCTGTGTGGCTCGTGCAAGGTGACCAAGACCTCGGGCGACGTCGTGATGAACCATCAGGGCGGAATCCACCGCCGCGAAATCGAGCAGGGCAAGATCCTGCTCTGCTGCTCCGAACCACTCTCGCCCGTCGTGATCGATCTGTGAGGACCCCATGACCAGCCCCCATCCAGACTTCCTCTGGCGCAACCCCGATCCCGCGCCCCACTACGACGTGGTGATCGTCGGCGGCGGCGGCCACGGCCTCGCCACCGCCCACTATCTGGCACGCAATCATGGGATCACCAATGTCGCTGTGCTGGAGCGTGGTTGGCTCGCGGGCGGCAACATGGCACGCAACACGACGCTGATTCGCTCCAACTACCTGTGGGACGAGAGCGCCGCGATCTACGAGCATTCCCTCAAGCTCTGGGAGGGACTCGAAGACGAGCTCGGTTATCCGATCCTATTCAGCCAACGCGGTGTGCTCAACCTCGCGCACACCGAGCAGGATGTCCGTGACTCGGTTCGCCGAGTAGAAGCCAACCGGCTCAACGGAATCGACGCCGAATGGCTCGATCCCAAACAGGTCGCCGAGGTCTGCCCGATCGTCAACACCTCCGCCGATATCCGCTATCCCGTTCTGGGTGCCACATTTCAGCCGCGCGGCGGGATCGCGAAGCACGACTGGGTCGCATGGGGATTCGCGCGCAGCGCAAGCGACGCCGGGGTTGACATCATCCAGAACTGCGAGGTCCTCGGGTTCGAGACCGACGGGGGCAAGGTCACCGCGGTCAACACCAGCCGCGGGCGTATCGGGGCAGGCACCGTGGCACTGTGCGCCGCGGGCCACACGTCGACGCTCGCCGACCCACTCGGCATCGACCTTCCCCTGCAGAGCCATCCGTTGCAGGCACTCGTTTCCGAACTCCTCGAACCCGTCCACCCCACCGTCGTGATGTCCAATGCGGTACACGTGTACGTCTCGCAGGCACACAAGGGTGAGCTTGTGATGGGAGCGGGCGTCGACTCATACAACGGATACGGCCAGCGCGGCGCCTTCCACATCATCGAACGCCAGATGGCGGCGGCCGTCGAACTGTTCCCGATATTCGGTCGAGCCAGGCTGCTCCGGACATGGGCGGGCATCGTCGACGTCACCCCCGACGCCTCACCGATCCTCGGCGCCACACCGTACGACAATCTCTTCCTCAACTGTGGCTGGGGCACAGGTGGTTTCAAGGCAACACCGGCCGTCGGCTGGTGCCTCGCGCATACCGTCGCGACCGGTGCACCACATCCGATCAACGCGCCGTTCACCATCGAGCGCTTCACCACCGGAGAGCTCATCGACGAACACGGCGCCGCAGCGGTAGCGCACTGAAACCCCGTTACTGAAAACGCAGCCACTGAGTACCAGGAGATCCGTTGCAACTCATCACCTGCCCGCACTGCGGGCCACGCGAAGAAGTCGAGTTCCACTACGGTGCCGCGGCGGGCGTCGCCTACCCCGGCCAGCCGGCCGACCTCGACGACGCCGCGTGGGCGCGCTATCTGTTCTCCCGCCCCAACCCGAAAGGCGCACTGACAGAACGCTGGTGCCACAGCGCAGGTTGTCGGCAGTGGTTCACCGTCCAGCGCGACACCGTCACCTACGCGATCGTGCCGACGCCGTCCGAGGAGACCGCCCGATGACGCAGACCTTCCGCACTCCGTCCGGCGGACGAGTCGATCGCAATTCACCCATCGACTTCGTCTTCGACGGTGCCACCTACACCGGTTACGCCGGCGACTCACTGGCATCGGCATTGTTGGCAAACGGAGTTCGCTCGATCACCAGCAGCGTGATACTCCACCGCTCCCGCGGCGTCACGGGTTCGTGGGCCGAAGATGCCACCGCGCAGATCGGCGTCGACGCTCCGTACAGCGAACCGATGGTCCCCGCGACCACAGTCGAGTTGAGCCCCGGACTCGTCGCGCACGGTGTCCCGGGACTGGGGCGCTTGTCGTTCGACGTCGACACCGCCCGCTACGACTCGCTGCACCACCATCCCGACCTGCTCGTCGTCGGCGCCGGACCCGCAGGCCTCATGGCGGCGCTGATCGCCGGCCGCGCAGGTCTGCAGGTCATGCTCCTCGACGAGCGCGCCGAGCCCGGAGGCGCAACACCGTGGGCACCCTGGGTAGCCGAGGCCGTCGCCGAGTTCGACTCACTGCCCACCACCACCCGACTGATCCGCACCACCGCATTCGGTGCATACGACGACGGGTTCGTCCTCGCTGTCGAGCGACGCACCGACCATCTGGGAACGGAAGCACCACAGCACATCTCACGACAGCGCATTCATCGCATCCGCGCGCGGCACACCGTCGTCGCCGCAGGCGCGCACGAACGTCCGATCATCTTCGGCAACAACGACCTACCCGGCGTCATGCTTGCCGGTGCCGCCGCCGATTACCTCCGCCGGTACGGCGTTCTCGTTGGCACGAGCGCCGTCCTCTTCACCGCCTGCGACGCCGCGTACGACGCCGCTTTCGCGTTGGCGCAGGAAGGAGTCGACGTCCGTGCGATCGTCGACGTACGGGCAACCGTGTCGACCGATCTGGCCGAATATGCTGCCGCCCTTGGCATCTCACTGCGTGCCAACGACGCCGTGGTCGAGGCTCTCGGCACCGATTCGGTAGAGGGTGTGCGCCTGCGAGATGACACGTCACTCGACTGCGACACGGTACTGGTCTCCGGAGGCTGGAATCCCGCTGCGCACCTGTGGAGTCAGCTGCGCGGTGCGCTGACCTTCGACGCCTCAGCCGCAGCCTTTCTGCCCACGGGAATGCTTCCTACCACCGAGATCGCGGGAGCGGCAGCCGGAATGCTCACCACGCCATCATGTCTGGCGGATGGGCGTCGAGCAGGACTCTCCGCCGTCCGCGCGCTCGGCGTCGTCGCACCCGAGTTCCGAGCGATCCCGCACGTCGGTGAGCGCACACCGGCCGCGACGGAAGTGTGTTGGCGGGTAGCCGAATCCGACGCCGCTACATCGTTTGTCGATCTCCAGCGCGATGCCACGGTCACCGACGTCGAGCGTGCCGTCGGCGCCGGGATGACGTCTGTGGAGCATGTCAAGCGCTACACCACGATCGGCACGGCACACGATCAGGGTAAGACGTCGGGCATCGTCGCCTCGGGCATCGTCGCTGAGTTGCTCGGCGTCGATGTCACCGCTACCGGTACGACGACATTCCGTCCGCCCTACACCCCGGTGTCATTCGCAGCGTTAGCAGGTCGCGACCGAGGCGATCGCTACGACCCGGTTCGACGAACTGCGTTGCACCACTGGCACAGTGAGCGCGGCGCGGTGTTCGAGGATGTCGGCCAGTGGAAGCGTCCGCGCTTCTATCCGCGCGGCGGCGAGGACATGGCGTCGGCCGTACTTCGTGAATGTGCCGCTGTCCGTGCGGGGGTCGGCATCCTCGACGGTTCGACGCTCGGCGTCATCGACGTCGCGGGGCGAGACGCCCCCGCCTTCCTCGACATGCTCTACACCAACATGATGAGCACGCTGCGGGTCGGCAAGATCCGCTACGGCGTGATGTGTGGACCCGACGGCATGGTCAAGGACGACGGCACCGTCATGCGCATCGCGGACGACCGCTACACCGTCTACACCACCACCGGAAACGCGGCGACCATCCTCGACTGGATGGAGGAGTGGCACCAGACCGAATGGCCGGAGCTGCAGGTGTTCACCACCTCGCTGACCGATCACGTAGCGACGTTCCCCGTCGCGGGTCCGCGGTCTCGCGACGTCGTGGGTGCCGTGTTCGACGACCTCGACGTGGACAACGACGCGTTCGGCTTCATGGACTGGCGCGATACGACTCTCGACGGCGTTCCGATCCGTATCGGGCGCGTCAGCTTCTCCGGCGAGCTCGCCTACGAGGTCAACGTCGCCGCGGGATACGCACTCGACGTGTGGTGTGCACTCCTCGACGCCGGTGAACGATACGAGATCACGCCGTACGGAACCGAGACCATGCACGTGCTGCGCGCCGAGAAGGGGTACCCCATCATCGGCCAGGACACCGACGGGACTGTCACGCCACACGACCTCGGCATGAGATGGGTGGTGTCGAAGAAGAAGTCCGACTTCATCGGAAAGCGCTCGTTCTCCCGTGCCTCCGACCGTAATCCGTTGCGCAAGCACTTCATCGGGCTGCTGCCGACCGATGCGTCAACGGTGTTGCCGGAGGGATCGCAGATCGTCGCTCACAGTCCGGACGGCACGCTGCCACCTCCACCCGTTTCGATGCTCGGGCACGTCACCTCCAGCTACCTCAGCGCCGAGCTCGGGCGGCCGTTCGCGCTGGCGCTCGTGAAGGGGGGCCGGGATCTGGTCGGTTCACGACTGTCGGTGCCCGTCGGTGACCGCCTCGTCGAGGTCGAGGTCACCTCACCGGTCTTCGTCGACCAGGAAGGAACACGTCGTGATGGCTGACATCTCGCTCACACCGCGCTCGCCGCTTAGCGGCTGGAAGGAGGTATTCGACGCGCTCGCCCCCGCGGTGCAGCTGGCTGAAACCCCTGTGGCGCAGTCGATCGTCCGCACCTCCGACGCCGATGCCATCGCACGACTCGACCTGCCGGGCGTCTGCGAACTACGACGCCACGACGGTGAGGTCGCGGTCTGGCTCGGCCCCACCGAGTGGCTGCTCTATCGCGAGGGCGTGACAGGCCACGCCTTCTTCGACGACGTCGTGTCCCGTGGAGGCGAGAACACCTACGTCATGGATGCGACGGCGCAGCGCACCCGGCTCACCCTCGGCGGCCCCCACGCCCGCACCATCCTCGCTCACGGTTGCGCGATTGATCTGTCCAACAGCGCATTTCCGACCTCGCGTGCGGTGTCGACGCTGCTGGCCCAGACGGGCGTCGTGATCCACCGTGACGAATATGACGACACGTACACGGTCTTCGTGCGTTCGTCGTTCGCCGACTACCTCGCTGACTGGCTCGTCGACGCCGCGGCCGAGTATGTGGTTCCGACAGCCCCTAACACGACACCCACTCGCACGAACCCCCCGACCTGAAAGACCGCTCATGCCCTCGACTTTCACGCTCACCCTGCGGTGCCCCTCCCGCGGCGGAATCATGCATGCGATCTCGTCGTTCCTGTTCAGCCACGGCTGCGAGGTCATCGACCACCGACAGTTCGACGATCCGACAACGCATACCCTCTTCGTACGAACAGAATTCGCGTCGGCGCGACAATCCAGCGCGGACGACATGGTCCGCGCGTTCGAACATCTCGCCAGCGGGATCGACGCCCAGTTCGAGATCCACGACCGCACGCCCGCGCGGATCGTCGTCATGGTCTCCAAACTCGGCCACTGCCTCAACGACCTGATCTTCCGTTGGCGTGCAGGGACACTCGGAGGTGAGCTCGTCGCGGTCGTGTCCAACCACACCGATCTCGAGCCGATGGCAACCTCCGCCGGACTCCCGTTCCGACATCTGCCGGTGTCACCGGACACGAAGGTCGACGCCGAGGCAAGACTCCTGGCAACCGTCGACGAGTTCGACGCCGATCTCGTCGTCCTCGCCCGATACATGCAGATCCTGTCCGACGAGACCTGCGCGAAGCTGCGCGGCAGGGCGATCAACATCCACCACTCGTTCCTTCCGGGCTTCAAAGGCGCCAAGCCCTACCACCAGGCCCATCAACGCGGGGTCAAATATGTCGGCGCGACAGCACATTACGTGACAGCAGATCTCGACGAAGGCCCGATCATCGAACAGGAGGTGATCCGCATCGATCACACCCACGACCCGCGCAGGCTCGCCACGGTCGGCAGCGACGCCGAAGCCCTGGCGCTCTCCCGCGCCGTCCGCTGGCACAGCGAGAACCGCGTGCTCATGAACGGAACCAGCACCGTGGTGTTCAGCTAGCCGCCCGCCCCGCCCCACCCGCCGGTCGAGCCCCGCCCGCTGGTCGAGCGCCACCCGCTGGTCGAGCGCCACCCGCTGGTCGAGCTTGTCGAGACCACCCGCTGGTCGAGCGCCCCACCCGCTGGTCGAGCGCCACCCGCTGGTCGAGCTTGTCGAGACCACCCGCCGGTCGAGCGCCCCACCCGCTGGTCGAGCCCCACCGCTGGTCGAGCTTGTCGAGACCACCGCCGGTCGAGCCCCACCCGCTGGTCGAGAGCTCCCCCCGCTGGTCGAGCTTGTCGAGACCCCCCCCACCAAAAGGAAACCCCATGCCCACTCCCAAAGTCGTCATCGTCGGCGCAGGCATCGTCGGCACCTCGCTGGCCGACGAGCTCACCGCGCGTGGCTGGAGCGACGTGACAGTCCTCGACCGCGGGCCGCTCTTCGCCACCGGTGGATCGACCTCGCACGCACCGGGTCTCGTGTTCGCGACCAATCCGTCGAAGACGATGACCGAGCTCGCGAGCTACACCCTCGAGAAGTTCTCCACGCTCGCACATCCCGACGGCTGGTGCTTCAGTCACCTCGGAGGGCTCGAGGTTGCCACCACGGAGGCACGCCTGGACGACCTCCACCGCAAGGCAGGCTGGGCTGCCTCGCGCGGCGTCGAACATGAGCTCCTGTCTCCCGCAGAGTGTCTCGAACGCCACCCCCTGATCGATCCAGACCAGATCGTCGGCGGGTTCTTCACGCCGCGCGATGGTCTCGCCAAAGCGCTGCGGGCAGCAGAAGCTCAAGCGATGCGGGCGATCTCACGTGGTGCGCGGTTCGTCCCGCACACCGAGGTGATCGATGTCGTCGAATGCAACGGTGAGGTACGTGGCGTCCGCACCGCGACCGGGGTCGTCGACGCCGACATCGTGGTGTGCTGCACAGGTTTCTGGGGCAGAGAGTTCGGCCGCCGCGTCGGGCTCACCATCCCCCTCGTCCCGATGGCGCATCAGTACGCATACACCACGCCGCTCGAATCGCGCCACGGCGCCAATTCTGCTGTCGCAGAGGCCTCGCTGCCGATCCTGCGCCATCAGGACCGCGACCTCTACTACCGGGAGCACGGCGACCGCCTCGGTATCGGCTACTACGGTCATCGCCCGATGCCGAGCGACGTCAACGCACTCGACTACGACTCGACCGTCTCGCTCGAGGAGATGCCGTCGAAACTGATGTTCACGCCAGACGATTTCGCCGAAGCCTGGGACCAAACCATCACGCTCATACCAGAACTCGCGACAGGGAAGGTCGACGACGGCTTCAACGGCATCTTCTCGTTCACCCCCGACGGGCACTCCGTCGTCGGAGAACATCGCGGCCTCAAGGGATTCTGGGTCGCCGAGGCCGTGTGGGTCACACACTCCGCGGGTATCGCACGCACCGTCGCCGAGTGGATGGTCGACGGCGCGCCCAGCGTCGACACCCACGAGTTCGATCTGTACCGGTTCGAAAACGCCGCTCTCACAGACGACTACATCCTCACGACGAGTTCGCAGTCGTTCGTCGAGGTCTACGACATCATCCATCCGCACGACCAGGTTGCCGCGCCCCGCGGAGTGCGCACCAGCCCGTTCTACGACCGGCAAGCCGCGCTCGGCGCAGAGTTCTGGGTCGCGAATCTGTGGGAGCGGCCGGCGTGGTTCGAGGCCAATCAGCCGATACTCGACGAACTCGTCGCCGGTGGCCTGCAGATCCCGCTGCGCGACGCATGGTCGGCACGCAACTGGTCGCCCATCTCGGTCGCGGAAGCAGCGTGGACCCGCAGTCATGTCGCGATGTACGACATGACACCGCTGACCCGCTACGAAGTCTCCGGCCCCGGGGCCGCCGACTTCCTCCAGCGGATGACCACCAACAATGTCGACAAGTCGATCGGCTCCATCACCTACACGCTCATGCTCGACGACGAAGGCGGCGTGCGGTCGGACCTGACGGTCGCCCGCCTCGGCGCCGATCTGTTCCAGGTCGGGGCCAACGGACCGATCGACTTCGACTGGTTGTCTCGCCACCTTCCTGCCGATCGCAGCGTGACACTACGAGACATCACCGGCGCAACGTGCTGCATCGGGCTCTGGGGCCCATCGGCTCGCGACGTCGTCGCACCACTGACGCCAACCGGCCTGACCAACGACGGCCTGAAGTACTTCCGCTGCGTCCAGACAACCATTGGGTCCGTACCCGTGACACTCATGCGGGTGTCCTACGTCGGCGAGCTCGGGTGGGAGATCTACGCCGACGCCGAGTACGGCCGTGGTTTGTGGGACCTCCTCATGGCGGCGGGCGCTGAGCACCGCATCATTGCCGCGGGCCGGATCGCCTTCAATGCGCTGCGCATTGAGAAGGGCTACCGATCCGCCGGCGTCGACATGACGACCGAACACACCCCCGACGCGGCCGGGCTGAGCTTCGCCGTGAAGTCGTCGAAGCCCGAGTTCGTCGGAAAGAATGCCCTGGACCAGCGGGTATGCCCCTTGCGCCTGCGAACCCTCAAGTTCGACGACCCTGCTGCCGTGGTACTCGGGAAGGAGCCGGTCAGGGTAGACGGGGACGTCGTCGGATACGTCACGAGCGCAGGGTGGTCGCCGACGGTCGGCGCGTGTCTCGCGTACGCGTGGCTGCCGTCGGATCTGCCCGATTCCACGGCCGTTGCGGTCGATTACTTGCGCACGTCGTATGGTGCCTTAGTGATCTCGGATCCGGTGGTCGACCCCGAGATGGCTCGAATCAAGCAGTAAGTGTCCACCGCTACCTGCGAAAAGAGGCGCCATGGCGAACATGAATGATGTGCGGAAACGCTACACACTCGACCCGGTGGTGTTCGGTGCGACGGCAGCACTGATCATCGCGTTTCTCATCTGGGGTCTTATCAAGCCCCATAATCTCGCGTCCGTCTCGTCGACCGTCCTCGACTGGATCACCAGCAACCTCGGTTGGCTGTTCATCCTCACCGCAACCGGTTTCGTCATCTTCGCAATCTGGCTCGCCCTGAGTAAGTACGGGCGCATTCCGCTCGGCAAGGACGGCGACAAACCCGAGTACCGCACGGTGAGCTGGATCGCGATGATGTTCAGCGCAGGCATGGGCATCGGCTTGATGTTCTTCGGCGCATACGAACCACTGTTCCACTTCGTCAAGGCACCGCCCGGATACTCCGCTCGCGACGTACAGGTTGCGATGGCAACCACCATGTTCCACTGGGGATTTCATCCGTGGGCGATGTACGCAGTCGTCGGCTTGGCCATCGCATACTCCACCTATCGCCTTGGCCGAAGCCAGCTCATGAGTGCGGTTTTCGCTCCGCTACTTGGCAATTCGGCGAATGGCCCAGTCGGCAAGATCATTGACATCCTCGCGATCTTCGCGACGCTGTTCGGAACCGTCGCCTCACTGGGACTCGGTGCGCTGCAAATCGGTTCGGGCCTGGACAAGGTCGGTTGGGTGAAGAATCCGTCCACCATGGTCCTCGTGACGATCATCGCGGTGCTGACCGCCGCTTTCGTCGCGTCGGCCGTGTCGGGTATCGCCAAGGGAATTCAGTGGCTGTCGAACATCAACATGGTGTTGGCGCTGATCCTCGCGGTGTTCGTGTTCGTCGTTGGCCCCACCGTATTCATCCTCAACCTCCTGCCCACCACGATGGGCGCCTACGCCAACGACGCCCTCGGCTTCTCCGCACGATCCGGCGCGACGGTCGACGCCGACGGTGAGAGCTGGCTGGCATCGTGGACCATCTTCTACTGGGCATGGTGGGTGTCCTGGACCCCCTTCGTCGGTATGTTCCTGGCGAAGATCTCCAAGGGCCGCACCATCCGTGAGTTCGTCGTCGGCGTGATGATCGTGCCAACTGTGGTGTCGCTGTTGTGGTTCTGCATCTTCGGCGGATCGGCGATACGTGAATTCACCGACGGCAAGCTGCCTTTCGATCCCGACACCAGCGCCAGCGAGGACACGCTCTTCGACGTCTTGGCCAACATGCCCTGGACGGCGATAGCCTCCGCGCTCGTCATGATTCTGGTCGCCATCTTCTTTGTCTCCGGCGCGGATTCGGCGTCGTTGGTGATGGGTACGCTCTCGCAACGCGGTTCGCCCGAACCGAGTAGGTGGATCACCATCTTCTGGGGTGTATCCACCGGCGCGGTCGCCGCGGTGCTGCTCGCGGTCAGCGGCGACGACGGGCTCAACGGCATCAAACAGATGGCGATCATCGCTGCGCTGCCGTTCGTGTTGGTGATGGTCGGCATGTGCGTGTCGCTGTACATGGATTTGCGCCGCGACCCGTTGATCGTCGCTCGTGGTCTGCTCTCCGATCGCGTCGACGAGCACATCCGCGAAGAGGCTGTCAAGATCGAGACCAGCGAGTTCGCGGTGCTCGACCCCGAAACCGGCGACCCGATCGCTCCCTTCGTCAACGGCACCGTCGAAACCATCCCGTCCGCAACGGAAGACGCGGGAACTACGGAAGGCAAGAGAACCGAATGACCCAACCGCTCGCGGGGCTGATCGGCACGCATCAGCTCTACATCGACGGCACGTGGCGCCCCGCCTCCGACGGCGGCGTCCGCGCGCTGATCAACCCTGCGAACGGCACCGAGTTCATCTCTGTCGACGAGGCTAGCTCCGACGACGCGACAGCCGCCGTCACCGCTGCACGTACGACGTTCGACGACGGCAAATGGCCTGCGACGCCGGTCGCCGAGCGAGCAGCGCTTCTACGCCGTATCGCCGACCTGTTGGTCCGCGACAAAGCAGACCTCGCATACATCGAGACACTCGACACCGGAAAGACGTTGGCGGAGAGTGAGATCGACATCGACGACGTCGAGTCGGTGTTCCGCTACTACGCCTCGCTCGTCGAGACGTCTGCCGATCGGCTCGTCGACGTCGGCAACCCCGCCGTGATCAGCCGAGTGGTGCGCGAGCCGATCGGGGTCTGCGTTCTCATCGCGCCCTGGAACTATCCGCTCCTGCAGATCTCGTGGAAGATCGCCCCCGCGCTCGCAGCAGGTTGCACCATGGTCGCCAAACCCAGTGAGGTGACGCCCCTTTCGACGATCGCTTTCGTCAGGCTGTGCGAGGAGGCAGGAGTCCCCGCCGGGGTACTCAACCTGGTGCAGGGGTCCGGAGCCGTTCTCGGTCCCGCGCTCACCGACAACCCCGACGTCGACTTCATCTCGTTCACGGGCGGCCTGCAGACCGGCATTGTGATCTCGGAGACCGCCGCCAAACACGTCACCAAGGTCGCCGTCGAACTCGGCGGAAAGAACCCGCACATCGTCTTCGACGACGCCGACTGGGAATCGTCGGTCGACCAGGTACTCACCGGGGTGTTCCTACACTCGGGCCAGGTGTGCTCGTCGGGCACACGGCTCATCGTGCAGTCCTCCATCGCCGACGACTTCGTCGACGCTCTCGTCCAGCGCGCCTGCACCATTCGCATGGGCGACGGACTCGATCCGACCAGCGAGACCGGCCCCCTGGTGTCGCAGGCACAACTCGACAAGATGCACGCCTACGTGGCGTCGGCCAAGGACGAAGGCGCCGTGCTGCGTTGCGGCGGCGGACGGCCGGATCGCAACGATCTCGATCCGGGCGGATACTTCTTCTCCCCCACCATCTTCGACCACTGCGACCGGTCTATGACGATCGTCCGCGACGAGACTTTCGGACCGATCCTCACCGTCGAACGATTCGAGACCGAGGAGCAGGCGCTCACACTCGGAAACGACACCGCATACGGTTTGGCCGCGGGAGTCCGCACCTCCGACGCCGCGCTCGGCGAACGGATGGTTCGCGGTCTGCGACACGGAACCGTGTGGCTCAACGACTTCGGCTACTACACACCAGCCGCCGAATGGGGAGGATTCGGCAAGTCCGGCAACGGACGCGAACTGGGCCCGACTGGGCTCGCGGAATACCAAGAAACAAAGCACATCTGGCACAACACCGCGCCGTCGGCGTCGCGGTGGTTCGGACCGGAATGATCACGCGATGAGGAACAATGGCCACAGAGTCTACGCCGACAACCACTTCCGAGGCCGACGGCCTCGAAGACTTCGGATACAAACAGTCGCTCGACCGTAGTATCGGCAAGTTCGCCAGCTTCGCCGCGGGCGTCAGCTACATCTCCATTCTTACCGGGACCTTCCAGCTGTTCTACTTCGGCTTCGGGACCGCAGGACCGGCTTATCTCTGGTCGTGGCCGATCGTCTTCGTCGGACAGCTCTGTGTCGCACTGTGTTTCATGGAGCTCGCAGCCAAGTACCCGGTCGCAGGGTCGGTATACAACTGGGCAAAGCGATTGGGCACGCAGTTGGTTGGGTGGTCGGCGGGCTGGTTGATGCTCACGGCGTCGATCGTCACCCTGGCCGCCGTCGTGTTGGCGCTACAGCTCAATCTGCCGAGACTGTGGAGCGGTTTCCAGATCTACGGCGACGGTTCCACGCCGACGTCGTACGCGGTCAACGCGGTGATCCTCGGCTCGATCCTGGTGGCCCTCACCACCGCCATCAACGCGTGGAGCGTACGGCTCATGGCATTGATCAACAGTGTCGGCGTCTTCGTCGAACTCATCGCAGCCGTACTCATCGCAATCATCCTGGCGTGCAACGTGACCCGCGGCCCGCAGGTCTTCTTTTCCACACACGGGTACGGGGCAGGCGAGAGTGGCGGCTACCTTGGTGCATTCCTCGTCGCGTCGCTGGCGTCGGGTTATGTGATGTACGGCTTCGACACCGCCAGTTCGCTCGGCGAGGAGACCGTCGAACCACGACGCACCGCGCCGAAGGCGATCCTGCGCGCGATTCTTGCGTCGTTCGTCATCGGCGGTGCGATACTCGTTTTCGCGATCATGGCCGGCCCGGATCTTGACGATCCCAAGCTTGGTCAGCCAGACGGCAGCCTGCAGTACATCGTCGAAACCGTGATGTGGGGACCGCTGGGCAAGATCTTCCTCGTCGCCATCGTCATCGCGGTCGTCGTCTGCTCACTCGCCGTGCACACGGCGGCGATCCGATTGATGTTTGCGATGGCCCGCGACAACGCGCTGCCCTTCGGCTCTCATCTGGCCAAGGTCGACCCGAAGCGTCAGACTCCGGTCATTCCCGCTTTCGTCATCGGAATTCTCGCGGTGCTGATACTGGTGATCAACATCGGTCAGCCGAAGATCTTCACGGTGCTGACGTCGATCGCGATCATCATGATCTACCTCGCATATCTGTTGGTCACGATGCCCATGCTGCTCAAGCGTTTTCGAGGTGAGTGGCCACCGAAGGATCTCGCCGAGGGCGGCTACTTCACGATGGGGCGGTGGGGTCTGGCGGTGAACCTGCTGGCCGTCGTCTGGGGCATCGGAATGGCACTGAACCTGGCATGGCCGCGCTCTGCGGTGTACGGCACACCGTGGTTCAACACGTGGGGTGCATTCGTCTATATCGGCATCATCCTCGGGCTCGGGTTGCTCTGGTACTTCACCGTTGGACGTCGGAACATCGGTGTACTGGCATCGCATTCGAGCACCAACGGCATCGCCACGGAGGCCGCGCAGTGACTACCTACGACTACGTGATCGCTGGCGGTGGAACCGCCGGATGTGTTCTCGCCGCACGGCTTTCCGAAGATCCCGACGTCACTGTCTGTCTGATCGAGGCCGGACCGAGTGACGTCGACGATCCGGCGATCCTGGTGTTGGCCGACTGGATGCACCTACTCGACTCCGGCTACGACTGGGACTATCCCGTCGAACCGCAGGAGAAGGGCAACAGCTTTCTACGACACGCCAGGGCCAAGGTGCTCGGCGGATGTTCGTCGCACAACTCGTGTATCGCCTTCTGGCCTCTCGCGCAGGGACTACGGGACTGGGAGGCGATGGGCGCGACCGGTTGGGGACCCGAAGCCGTACTCCCCTACGTCGCGCGCGTGGAGAACAACGTCGCTGACGGGACATACCAGGGCTATCCGCACGGACACGATGGCCCCGTCCGGCTGCGCGACGTGCCGCCCAATGACCCGTGCGGGCAAGCGGTGCTGGATGCGGCCGCCAAGCTCGGCCTCGAGACCGTCGCATTCAACCGCGACGATTGGCACCCGAATGCCGCCGGCTGGCTGCAGATCAACGCGAACGAAGCGGGCGAACGCATGTCGTCATCGCACGCCTACCTGCATCCGATCCTCGACAAGCGACCCAATCTGACTGTGCTGACGAACAGTTGGGTCCGCGAGATCGTCATCGACGACTCTTTACGAGCCACCGGTGTCACGTTCCTGCGGCCGGATCTCAGCGGATACGACACCGTCGACGCACGACGCGAGGTCATCGTGACCGCGGGGGCCATCGACACTCCGAAGTTGTTGATGCTCAGCGGGATCGGACCGGCGGACCACCTGCGCGAGGTCGGAGTCGAGGTGCGTGTCGACTCGCCCGGCGTCGGCGAGAACCTCGACGACCACGTTGAGGGCCTGGTGTTCTGGGAGGCGTCGCAGCCGATGGTCACCGAGTCGACGCAGTGGTGGGAGATCGGCCTCTTTGCCACCACACGTGACGGCCTCGACCACTCGGACCTGATGATGCACTACGGCAGCGTGCCGTTCGACATGAACACACTCCGATGGGGCTACCCAACCACGGAGTCGGGGTTCTGCCTCACACCCAATGTGACGCAGGGACTTTCCCGGGGAACGGTGCGACTGCGGTCGCGCGACTTCCGCGACCGGCCCCGGGTTGACCCGCGCTATTTCACCGATCCCGAGGGCCACGACGAGCGGGTGATGCTCGCCGGTATCCGGCTCGCGCGTGAGATCGGTGCGCAGAGTCCGTTGTCGGAGTGGGTATCTCGCGAACTGGCACCGGGGCTCGACGCCGTGACCGACGACGAGTTGATCGACTACATGCACAAGACGCACAACACCGTGTACCACCCCGCGGGTACCGCGAGGATGGGAGCGGCGTCGGATCCGCTGGCGGTGCTCGATCCCGAGCTGCGGGTGAAGGGCGTTTCGGGTTTGCGGGTTGTCGACGCGTCGGCGATGCCCAAACTGCCCGTCGTCAACCCGAACATCACGGTGATGACCATGGCGGAGAAGTGCGCCGACCTCATCAAGGAGGCGAACCGAAGCCAATGAGCGCTGACTCGTGTCGAGTTCGCCTGGTACGTACACAAGTCGTACCTCAGCGCGAGGCCGAGGAGATTATCTCGATGGCGGCCCGCTCACGACCAGATTGTGTACGTACAGATTGGGTAAGTGGCCGGCAGCCTCAACCCAACGGAATCGACAGGTAGGCTCATGAGCATCATGTCCACCGACGCACCCGACCACGACAAGACCGCAGGTGGCGCCGTGCAGTCCGTCGACCGCGCGCTGCAGATCATGGAGCTGATCGCCGACGCGGGCGCAGCGGGCATCACCGAACTGTCAGTCGCCCTCGGAGTCCACAAGTCGACGGTCTCACGGATCGTGGCATCGCTGGAATCGCGCGGCTTTGTCGAGCAGGCGCCGGGTGGCCGGAAGTATCGCATCGGCTTCACGGTTGTGCGATTGGCCGGATCGACAACCGCCACAATGGATCTCGCCAAGCTCGGTCAGGACGTCTGCGACGACGTGGCCAGGAAGACCGGGGAGACAACCAATCTCGCTGTCCTCGACGCCGCGCAGGCCATCAACGTGGTCGAGTCGCAGGGCTCGTCGAGCGTTGCGCTGAAGACCTGGATCGGGCAGCCGTCACCCGCGCACGCCACGTCGTCGGGGAAGGCACTACTCACCGGCTTGAGCGAACGAGAACTGCGCCTACTCTACTCCGACGAACTACCGGGCTTCACCGACAACACCATCACCGACCTCGGTCAGCTCATCGCCGACCTCGCCGCCTCCTCCGCTCGCGGCTGGGCGCTGGCTGACGAGGAACTCGAGGTCGGGCTCGTCGCCCTCGCCGCCCCAGTCCGCGACAGCACCGGCGCGGTCGTGTCGGCGCTGAGCATCTCGGGCCCGCGCTACCGCCTCGACCCCGCCGACGCCCCCCATCTCGCCGAGGGCGTCGTGCACGCCGCCGACACGGTCAGCCGCCGCCTGGGTTACCGCGGCTGACGCCCGTCGCCGCTCGCTGGTCGAGCTTGTCGAGACCACCCCGCTGCGAGCACCTACGCCCCGCCTTGTCGGTTGCGTGAGAGTTGTTGCAGCAGCACGTAATCCCCAGCAATGAGAGCCTTCCGTTTCCCACGGGACCAGTTCTGGACGCGCTTCTCCAACGCGTACGCCTCTGCGATGGTCGAGCATTCGTGTTGATAAACAAGCCGAACTGGCAGCCGGCAGCGCGTGTAGCGACTCCCCTGCCCGGAGTTGTGCTGCTCGACTCTGGACTCGACGTTCCGTGTGCTGCCCACGTAGTAGCTGCCGTCAGAGCACTCGAGGATGTACATGTAGCCGCTCATCCGACAACTATGCGCCCACAGATCTGCTGCCGAGATTCTCTATCCACAGGCCGCTTGGTGGTCTCGACAAGCTCGACCAGCGGGTAGAGGCTCGACCAGCGGAGGCTGGCGCGGGGCCCTTCCGCTGATTGAGCCGGCCGCGAGCGAAGCGAGCAGCCGAGTCGAAATCACCAGCGGCGGGAGGGATCGACCAGCGATGAGTGGTCTCGACAAGCTCGACCAGCGGGTAGAGGCTAGACCAGCGGGTGGAGGCTCGACCAGCGGAGGCTGGCGCGGGGCCCTTCCGCTGATTGAGCCGGCCGCGAGCGAAGCGAGCAGCCGAGTCGAAATCACCAGCGGCGGGAGGGATCGACCAGCGATGAGTGGTCTCGACAAGCTCGACCAGCGGGTAGAGGCTAGACCAGCGGGTGGAGGCTCGACCAGCGGAGGCTGGCGCGGGGCCCTTCCGCTGATTGAGCCGGCCGCGAGCGAAGCGAGCAGCCGAGTCGAAATCACCAGCGGCGGGAGGGATCGACCAGCGATGAGTGGTCTCGACAAGCTCGACCAGCGGGTAGAGGCTAGACCAGCGGGTGGAGGCTCGACCAGCGGAGGCTGGCGCGGGGCCCTTCCGCTGATTGAGCCGGCCGCGAGCGAAGCGAGCAGCCGAGTCGAAATCACCAGCGGCGGGAGGGATCGGCCGGCGAAGAGTGGTCTCGACAAGCTCGACCAGCGGAGGCTGGCGCGGGGCCCTTCCGCTGATTGAGCCGGCCGCGAGCGGAGCGAGCAGCCGAGTCGAAATCACCAGCGGTGTGTGGCTCGGCAGCGCGGTGGGTGGTCTCGACAAGCTCGACCAGCGGGTGAAGCTCGACCGGCGGGGTGGGTGGTCTCGACAAGCTCGACCAGCGGAGGCTGGCGCGGGGCCCTTCCGCTGATTGAGCCGGCCGCGAGCGGAGCGAGCAGCCGAGTCGAAATCACCAGCGGTGTGTGGCTCGGCAGCGCGGTGGGTGGTCTCGACAAGCTCGACCAGCGGGTGAAGCTCGACCGGCGGGGTGGGTGGTCTCGACAAGCTCGACCAGCGGAGGCTGGCGCGGGGCCCTTCCGCTGATTGAGCCGGCCGCGAGCGGAGCGAGCAGCCGAGTCGAAATCACCAGCGGTGTGTGGCTCGGCAGCGCGGTGGGTGGTCTCGACAAGCTCGACCAGCGGGTGGAGGCTCGACCGGCGGGGTGGGTGGTCTCGACAAGCTCGACCAGCGGTGGGGTGGTCTCGACAAGCTCGACCAGCGAAGCGTGGCTCGGCCGCCGAGCGCCCCCTACGGCAGCAGCGCCCGCACGGCGTCGATCGTGTCGGCGTCGGCCGCGGTCTTGTCGGGCCGGTACCGCAGCACTCGGGCGAACCGCAGTGCGACCCCGCCCGGATACCTTGAACTGCGCTGCACGCCGTCGAGTTCGATCTCCACGACGATCTCCGGTCGCAGGAAGACCGCCCACTCCGAACGTGACTCCTCGTACCTGGGGAATTCCGCGGTTTGCCAACGCAATATCTCGTCGGTCAGACCCTTGAACGTCTTGCCGACCATCACCGGCGGCCCGCCTTCGGGGTCACGTGCGCCCAGGTGCAGATTCGACAGCCAGCCTCGTCGACGCCCGGATCCCCACTCGGCAGCGAGGACCACGAGGTCGAGCGTGTGCACCGGTTTGACCTTCTGCCACGTCCGCCCACGACGCCCCGCGGCATACACACCGCTGCGCGACTTGACCATGACTCCCTCGTGGCCAGCTGCGATGGCCGCGTCGAATTGTGCCTGCGCCGCTTCGACATCGGGGTCTACGACCGATGGAATGCGGAGTCCTGGTGCCACCTCGTCGAGCGCTTCGAGTCGTTCCGACAGCGGCAGGTCGATCAGATCACGGCCGTCGAGATGCAGGCAGTCGAAGAAGAACGGTTGCAGCAGCCGAGGATCCGCCTCATCTGCTGCAGATCCGAACCGGCTCATCGTCTCCTGGAACGGTCGCGGTCGGCCATCGTCGCTGAGCATCAACGTCTCGCCGTCGAAAATGACTGATTCGCAGGGCAACCCAAGCACGGCGTCGACAAGGTCCGGAACCCTATCGGTCACGTCCCGCAATGTGCGCGTGAACACCCACACGTCACCGCCGTTGCGGTGCACCTGAATTCGTGCCCCGTCGAGCTTGAAGTCGACAACGGCGTCGGGGCCGAGATCAGCCAGCGCACTCGGTAGATCGTCGGCGGGAGTCGCAAGCATCGGTGCAATCGCCCGGCCGACCTGAAGTCGCACTCCACGCAACGCTTCGTCACCACCGTGCGCGGCCAATACCGCTGTCTCCGAGAGTGATCCGGTGAGCATGTGCGCGCGTCGCACCGAGTCGACGGGCTGACCCGTCGCTTGCGCCACCGCGTCGACCATCAGCCCCGCCAACGATCCCTGCCGCAGTTCACCGGTCAGCAACCGTCTCAGGAAGTCCTGTTCGGGCGGCGTCGAACTCGTGAAAAGCTCTGTCAACACGCTACTTCTGAGTGCCGCCGACCCCGCTCCCCTGGCCGCAGCAAGCTGCTCAAACGCGTCGTCGACGTCGATCACATCAAGTCTCGACACCTCGGCGCCATCCACGTCGAGGCTCGCCAACGACCGCCATCCGACACCCAACTTGCCCTGCGGCACTTCACCGGAGAGCCACGTGACCACGATCGGCAGTTCGTCCTTCGACGCAGCACCAAGCAGATCCACCAATGCGGCGGTCTTGACCTTGCGTGATCGGGTCGCAGCCATCTGCTTCGACGCTTCGACGATCTGCCCGAGTTTCATGACTCCCGCTTCCATGCATCCGGCGCCACATCCGACGAGCCCTCCGACCGCGCAGCCTCCACCGCGTCGGGATACTCCGCCTCGTACGCACGCACCGCGGCGCCGACCGTCGGGTACACGTGGTCGGAGTTCAGCTCCGAGAGCACTCGCTCATCAGAGAGTGTGTCGCCGAGTTCTGGGTCGACGCCCGCGAGGACGAAGTGAACATTTCGCTTGTGCACGAAAGTGATCAGATCCTTCAGCATGACCGAGGCCGTGTAATCGACGTCGCCGATCACTGTGCAGTCGAGTATCAGCCAACGCACCGGGTGCGGTGCCGCCCGAACCAGCGCGGCCACCTCATCGGAGAAGCGACTGGCGTTGGCGTAGAACAGATCCGCGTCGTAGCGGAACACGATGAGTCCTGGCATCGACTCTGCGCCAGGCTTCGCCGATTCGTATCGGCGACGACGTCCGTGGTCGGAAACTCCGACCACAAACCGCTCGGGACGGTACTGCCTGCGCACTATCGCCAGCAGCGACACTCCCATCGCAACGACCACTCCGTTCTGCACACCGAAGACCAACACCACCACGGCGGTCAGAACGGCAATGGTGAACTCGTACTTCGACACTCGCCACATTCGACGGAACTGGTCGACGTCGATCAGCCGGACCGCGACCACCGCGACGATCGCTGACAGAACGGCGTGCGGCATGTAGGCGAGCGCGCCGTCGAAGAAGACCACGACGATCAGCGCGATCAGCGCCATCGTGATGTTGGCGAGCTGGGTCCGACCGCGTTCGGATTCGAGCAGTTCGGTCTTGGTTGGGCTGCCGTTGACCACAAAGGTCGACGAGAAGCCCGCCACTATGTTGGCCGCCGACAATCCGACGATGTCACGATTGACGTCGGCATCCTCTCCGTGACGCTGTGCGAAACTTCGTGCTGTGGCGGCACTTTGGGCGAGAATGACCACCGCGCAGCCAATCGCAACCGTCGCGGCTTTCGGTATGTCGCGCCACGTGACGTTGTCGGGAAGTCCGAATTCGGGGAAGCCGCCGTGCAATTCACCGATCACCGGGACGTCGTCGGACCAATTGAACACGTACACCAACACGATCGACGCCACCACCACGATGACCGGCATCGGAATTCGGGGCGCCCACCGCTTGCCTACGATCAGCAACAGCAGCGTCGCAGCGGCGAACGCCACCGCAGTCCATTTGATGGAGCCGAGTTCGCGCGCCAGGTGTTCCCAGCGCTCCCAAATCCGACCATCGCTGCCGGAGACTCCGAGCATTCCGGGAATCTGCCCGGTCAGCACACTTATCCCGGTACCCGCAAGGAAGCCGACGAGCACAGCGGTGGAGAGGAAGTCGCCGAGAAAACCCAGTCGCGCGACTCTGGCCACTGCCAGCATCAGGCCTGCCACGATGGCGATCAGCGATGCGAAGCCCAACCATTCCGGCGAGTTCGGTTGCAGTCCAGCGACTCCGATACCCGCGATACCCGACCCGATGATCGCCGCCGTTGCCGAGTCGGCACCGGTCACCATGAGCCGTGAGGCACCCAGAATTGCGAACACGATCGTGGGAAGAATGATCGTATAGATTCCCGCAACCACCGGAACGTGGGCAATTGTGCTGTAGCCCATCGATTCCGGAATGGCGACGGCCGCGAGCGTGACGCCCGCGAGCACATCCGCCCGAAACCACCCGCGCTGGTAACCGCGGAACGCGGGTGGCAGCAAGCGTCCCAGCGACGTCGAGAACGCGCGCTCCGACCCGGCGGCCCGCGTCCCGCTCACTGCCGTACGCCCCAGCTCAGCGGTTCGATCACCCCGCTGACGTTACCCGCGTTGATCAGGCAGCGGTGCGCACTGCCGAGCCTTGCGATGCTGCGGCGTCGGACTCTTCCACTCGCTTACGTGCGAGCACGTTCTCCAATGCGGGACGCCCCGAGCCGATGAAGACCAACAGGAACAATGCCCAGCAGTACAGCGCGGCCGAGTCGCCCTCGTTCGCTATGGGCAGCAGACCGTCGCCCTGGTGCTTCCAGAAATAGGCAACGGCCATCGCACCAGAACCGATGAACGCAGCAGCGCGAGTGCCGAGTCCGAGCATGACCAGGATGCCGCCGACCAGCTCAATCGCCGCGGCCCACCACGACGGCCACACCCCGAACGCCGCGGTCTCGCCGCCGTACGGCGCGACCGGCCATCCGAACAGCGTCGACGCGCCATGACAGAAGAACAGGAAGCCGACGACGATACGAAATAGGCCGATCGCCCATGGCGCGACCTTCTCAAGTGAGGTAAGCATTGCCTAACTATGAAGGTCTGGTTCCCGCATCGCAACCCCAGAAACCCGATTCCGAGGGAATCGCGTTCGGCGCTCAGATGCCTTGCACTCAGACCCCGACGCTCAGACCTCCGACAAGTCCACCGACCGCGTCTCCTTGACCGACCACAGCGCCAGGAGCGTCAGTACTCCGGCCACCGCGAGGTACACACCGACCCACGCCACACCGAAGTCGGCAACCAGCCACGTCGCGATGAACGGCGCAACGGCAGCGCCGAGGATCGACGCGACGTTGTAGGCGATCCCAGATCCCGTGTAGCGCACGTTCGTCGGGAACAGCTCCGGCAGGATCGCGCTCATCGGCCCGAAGGTCAGTCCCATCAGCGCCATACCCAAAACGAGGAAGCCCAGCATCACGCCGTCGGTCACCGACGACGGGTGCAGCAGCCATCCGAAGCACAATCCGAAGATGACGATCGCACCGGTGATGACCAAGAGCACCACGCGTCGGCCATAACGGTCGGCGAGCCATCCCGAGAGCGGCACGCACGCTGCGAAGAACAGCACCGAAATAAGCTGCAGCCCAAGGAAGTCGACGTAGCTGATGGAGAGCTTGACGCCCGACGCGTCGGTCACCTTGCCGGTTCCGTACGAGGTCGTCCACGTGGTCACGATGTAGAAGAGCGTGTACGTGGCCAGCATGATGAACGTGCCGGCGATCAGCGGACGCCAACTGGTCTTGACGACCTCGGCCAACGGCGCGCGCACCTTCTTGCCCTCTTCGACTGCCTTGGCGAACACGGGCGTCTCGGTGAGCTTCAACCGCACGTAGAGCCCGATGACCACCATGATTGCGCTTGCCAGGAACGGAATTCGCCAACCCCAGGTCAGGAATGCGTGGTTGGTCGCAGCGCTCTTGGCGTCGAAGTCCATTCCGAGCATCAGCAGCAAGAAGATGCCGTTGGCGAAGAAGAAGCCGATCGGCGCACCGAGCTGCGGCCACATCGCCGCCCAGGCGCGCTTGCCCTTCTCTGCGGTCTCGGTGGCCAACAGTGCTGCCCCCGACCATTCGCCGCCGAGTCCGAGGCCCTGGCAGAACCGCAGCAGCGCGAGCAGAGCCGGTGCGGCATAACCGATCTGGGAGAACGTGGGCAGCAACCCGATCGCGAAGGTGGCGATACCCATCGTGAGTAGTGAACCGACCAGGGTCGCCTTACGGCCCACGCGATCTCCGAAGTGTCCGAACAACACCGATCCGATCGGCCGCGCGACAAATGCGAGACCGAACGTTGCGAACGAGGAGAGCAGCGCGGCGGTGTCGTTGCCCTTCGGGAAGAACAGCGTCGGAAATACGAGGACCGCGGCAGTCGCATAGATGTAGAAGTCGAAGAATTCGATACTTGTGCCGACCATCGATGCGATCACGATGCGGCTACGCGGAACTGCGGGTCGAGTGGGGTCGACGGGCGCAGAACCCGTTGCAGGGGCAGTGGCTTCACTCACCGCGGAGAGGTTACGCGCCCGCCCATCGGGATCTTCGCAGGTGGGTAGGTTTTCGGGGCATTAGGCCGTGTTTACGAGCTGCAGTTGGGCTCGGAAACACGGCTCTGAGTGCGCTCAGCTACCCCGCTTGATCCACTCCTCGAGATGTGGCGCCTCGGCACCGACCGTCGTGCCGTCTCCGTGTCCCGTGTAGACCTTGGTCTCCGGGTCGAGCACGAAGATCTTTTCCTTGATGGACTCGATGATCTTCGGGAAGCTCGAGAACGACCGTCCTGTCGCTCCCGGTCCGCCCTGGAACAGCGTGTCGCCACTGAACAACACACCGAGCTCCGGCGCGTAGATCACCGACGAGCCCGGCGAATGTCCCGGCGTGTTGATGACCTTCAACGTCGTTCCCGCGACGTCGATTTCCTGCCCGTCGTCGAGGTTGCCGGGCGTCACGTCGGGGTGCGTTTCCTTCCACAGCATGGTGTCGCCGGGGTGCAGCAGGATGGGCGCGCCGGTCTCCTTCGACAACTCCGGAGCCACGGTGATGTGGTCGTTGTGGCCGTGTGTCAGCACGATGGCCTTGACAGTCCGGTCGCCGACAGCGTCGAGGATCGGCTTTGCGCTGTGCGCGGCGTCGATGATGACGACCTCACTGTCGTCGCCGACGATCCAGACGTTGTTGTCGACGTCCCACGTCCCACCGTCGAGCGAGAAGGTGCCGGACGTGACGACGTTGTCGATGCTCGCGTTGCTCATGACTTCAGCTCTACCACCGAGCGAAGCACCTTGCCGCCCTTCATCGCCTCGAACGCTGCCTCGACGTCGCCGAGTCCGACGCGCTCGGTGACGAACTTGTCGAGCGGGAGTCGCCCCTGCTCATAGAGGTCGATGAGCATCGGGAAGTCGCGCTCGGGCAGGCAATCGCCGTACCACGACGACTTGAGCGATCCGCCGCGCGAGAAGAAGTCGACGAGCGGCATTTCGAGTTTCATCTCGGGTGTCGGAACACCCACCAGCACAACGGTTCCGGCGAGATCGCGGGCGTAGAAGGCTTCCTTCCACGTCTCCGGTCGCCCGACGGCGTCGACGATGACGTCAACTCCGAATCCGTCGGTCAGGTCCTGGACGGCGGTCACGACGTCGTCGACTTCTGCGCCGTTGATGGTGTGGGTTGCGCCGAGTTCGGTTGCCCACTGCAATTTTGCCGGATCGCGGTCGATCGCGATGATCTTGGTGGCACCCGCCAGGCGCGCACCGGCGATCGCGGCGTCGCCGACGCCACCGCAACCGATGACGGCGACGGAGTCTCCGCGACCAACGTTGCCGGTGTTCATCGCAGCGCCGAGGCCGGCCATCACGCCGCAGCCGAGCAGGCCGGCGACCGCGGGATCGGTCTCGGGATTGACCTTGGTGCACTGCCCCTCGTGGACGAGGGTCTTCTCGATGAACGCACCGATACCCAGCGCCGCCGTCAGTTCGGTCCCGTCGGTGAGCGTCATAGACTTCGACGCGTTGTGGGTGTCGAAGCAGTACCAGGGCTTCCCGCGCTTGCACGCCCGACACTCACCACACACCGCACGCCAGTTCAGGACGACGAAATCGCCGACCTCGACGTGCGTGACATCCGAACCGATCGCCTCGACGATGCCTGCCGCCTCATGCCCGAGGAGGAACGGATACTCGTCGTTGATGCCGCCCTCTTTGTAGGCAAGATCCGTATGGCAGACACCGCACGCCTGGATATCGACGACGACGTCGTTGGGCCCGGGGTCGGGCACCACCACGTCGACGAGTTCCGTTGGCGCGCCCTTGCTACGCGAGATGACTCCCTTGACCGTCTGCGACATTCCGCTTTCAACCTCTCGATGGTGAGAACCTTGTACTCAACACAGTCTTGTGGCATGGCACGAGACATGCATCCATCCGAATGGATGGTTCTACCTAGTCGAAAGTACAGCGGCCCGATGGATCGCGCCCCTTCCCGCCGACCGAGCCGCCTTCCGCCGATCGAGCTTGTCGAGATCAGCCAGCCCGTACACAACTGCGACCTGAGCGCGAGGCGGCGACAATAGTCGCCTCGGCCTCGCGCTCAGGTACGAGTTGTGTACGTATCGGCTCTCGGACTAGCGATCGAGTGCGCGATAGACCACGGATTCGAAGTCCATGTACTTCGTGAACGATGTCGGATCACCGAACGGCAGAATCTGGGTCGCCCAGTATCCGCCGTATCCGTTCTTCCGATCGATCCAGTAGAACAGATTCGCCAGTCCGGCCCAGCCGAGTGCCCCCGCAGGGCGGCCTGTCGGCGCCTCCTCGTTGTTGATCATGAAGGGTAACGACCACGACTTCGATTGCCCCGGAAAGAATTCCGCATCGTTGGACAACGAGGGAATCACACCAGGCAACATGGTTACCGGTAGGTCACCGAGATGGTTCCGCACTGCCATCTCGACCGTTTCCCGATTGAGTACACGGCCATGATCGCCCGCTCCGTCGTTCAGCCACATCCGGATGAACTTCATGTAGTCGCCGACGGTGCCGTAGAGACCGTGCCCACCGAAGTCGACTTCCGGAGGCGACGGCAGTTCGAAGTCCATCGGGGTCAGCGTCCCGTCTGCGTTGCGTGCATGCATCTCGGCGAGTCGTGGCCGGAAGTCATCGCGCAGAACGAAACTCATGTTCTCGATGCCCAGCGGTTGGAAGATCCGCTCGTCGAACACTTCCCCGAGTCGCTTACCCCGCAACCTCTCGACGACCTGCCCCACCCAGTCGATGTTCGTGCCATACTGCCAACGATCTCCCGGATCGAACAGCAACGGCGTCGTGAGTGCAGCCTTGGTCGCGGTGATGACACTCGGCTGCCCTTTCTCATCGGCCAACCTCGAGTAGACCTCGTCGAAGAAGTCATACCCGAAACCCCCGGTGTGCGTGAGCAGTTGACGCGTTGTCGGAATCGACTTCGGTGCCCGGAGGATCGGATCACCTCCGCCGTCGAAACCCTCGATCACCTGTAGCTCGCCGATCTCGGGCACGTAGCGTGAAGCGGGACTGTCGAGGTCGAGTGCGCCCTCTTCCACGAGTTGTAGTGCGGCGGTCGCGGTAATCGCCTTGGTGGTGGAGAAGAGCGCGAAGGCGTCGTCAGTGGTGATCGCGTCCTTGCCGCCGAACCGACGAGTGCCCGCCGCTCCTTCGTAGACGTTGCCCGTGCGATCCGTCACCGTCGCGACGACGCCTGCCACCGGCATCTCGGCATCGACCGCGGACTGCAACACGGCATCTTCCGAGCGTTGGAGCACTCCACGATCGACGCCCGTAACCGAACTAGTCATCTCATCTGTCCTTCCGGTGAATCTAATTGTTTGGCAATAACTTTCGTCACGAGATCGCAAAACCCTTGTACCCTGCGGCGGCCGCCTCCAGAGTCGCCGTCCGGTAGGCCCCGACACCTCCGACGTACGAGAGCACACGCCGCGGCTTACCCGGAACATTCGAACCGACGTACCAGGAGTTCGTTTTCGAGATCAGGTTCGCGTCGGCGAGTTCGTCGTGGTGAGCGACCCACGCGTCCTGGCCTTCCTCGGTGGGTTCGATGACGGTCTTGCCGTTCGCATTCAGGTGCCGAATCGCGTCGCTGATCCATTCGGTCTGCTGCTGAAGACAGGTGGTCATGTTGCACAACGCAGCAGACGGCGCGAGTGGCGCACCGGTTGTCAGCAGATTCGGATAGCCGTGCACCATCAGGCCCATCGTCGTGCGGATGTCGCGGCCCCAGTCCTCTTTGAGAGAACGTCCGTCGCGACCTCGGATGTCGATCCGCGTCAGCGCACCGGTCCCCGCGTCGAAGCCGGTGGCCATGATGATCACGTCGAGTTCGTGCAACGTTCCGTCCTCGAGCACGATGCCCTCGGGGACGATTCGCGTGATCGGATTGTTCTTCACCGGCACGGCCTGCACATTGTCACGGTGGTAGACCTCGAGGTAGTCGGTCTCCAGCGGCACTCGGTGGGTACCGAAGCCGTAGTCGGAGGGGATCAGCAGCTCGCACAGTTCCTGGTCTTGCAACCGCGCGCGCATCTTCTCCCGAACGAACTCCGACACCTCCTCGCTGACCTCTTCGTCGGAAAAGATCTCGGCGAATGACGCCAACCACAGTTTCAGCGACCCGTTGTCGTAGTCCTCTTCGAGCCGAGCTCGACGCTGCTCAGGCGTGAGGTCGGCCCACGCATCGGTGAAGTCGTACTCGAAGCCGGTGAACGTGGTGGGCAGGTTTTCGCGTAGCTCCTCGAAGCGCGCCTTGTATGCGGCGACGTCGTCGGACCCATAGCTCGGGTTCTTCATCGGCAAGGCGTACTGCGGTGTCCGAATGAAGACCTTGAGCTGACCGACCCGGTCGGCAATGGTCTGGATCACTTGAATGCCGGTCGCACCGTTGCCGATCACCCCGACGCGCTTGCCTTCGAGGTCAACGCCGTCACGCGGCCACCGCGCGGTGTGCAGGATCTCCCCCGCGAACTCGCTTTGGCCGGGAAACAGGTCCGACATGGGCGCCGACAACATCCCGGTGCAAGCAACCAGATATCGAGTGTCGACCGTCTCCCCGGAGTCGGTGGTGACCGTCCAACGGTTGGTGTTCTCGTCGAAGACGGCACTGACGATTGTCGTATCGAACGAGATGTCACGACGGAGGTCGAGACTGTCGGCGACGTAGTTGAGCCACTGCTCGATCTCGGCCTGCCCCGGGAATCGGCTGCTCCAGCTCCAGCCCTTGTAGAGGTCCTCGTCGAACAAATACTGATAGATGTAGGCCTCTGAATCGAACTTCGCACCCGGGTACCGGTTCCAGTACCAGGTACCGCCGACGCCGGACGCGGAGTCGTACGCACGGACGTCGAGGCCTTGTTCTCGCAGCTGATGGAGCTGGTAGAGCCCGGCCACGCCGGCTCCGATCACGAGCGCATCGATGGTTCTGTCTGACATCGTCTTCCTCCGTTGTTGTGATTGTGGTCACGTAGGGATGAATTTTTGGCTTGTCCCACAGACTTGATGTGTCCCAAATTGGGACGCCGGACCTGACCGACGGGTAGTGGTCGTTTGACTATCGACGGATGGATAATCGACTGTGTTGTGAGTCACAGCGGCGGGGACGCCATTACAGGAAGGAGCAGCACGTGCGCGACACGCGGGATGAACAACTGCGTATTGCTGCTGCTCGCGCCGACTTCTTGGAGTACGGACCGCAGGGCGCAGCAGGCGTCGGCGACGTAGTCGCCGCATCCTGGTCGAGGAGCGCGTCCGCCGGACTCGACGCCGACCGGTATCAGGTCGCGTACCACGACGACATCGACTTCGATTCCCGTCTGGTCCGCTGCGCGCGCCCGGTGCTCGAACGCCTCACCGGCGATATGTCCGACGTCCCTGTGACAATCGCGCTCACCGACGCCCGCGCCCGGATAATCGACCGCCGCGATTGCTCAACGGCAGTCGGGCGAGTTCTCGATCGGGTCGACTTCGACCGCGGATTCTCGTTCGAAGAGAGCAGTGTGGGAACCAACGGAGTCGGCACGGTGTTCGAGGTCGGCGCACCCGTCAGTGTCGTCGGTTCCGAACACTTCAATCAGTCATTGATCCAGTTCGCTTGTACCGGAGCGCCGATCCTCGATCCCCTGAGCGGGCGGGTTGTCGGTGTGCTCGACGCGAGCATGTTGGCCGAAAGCTGGAACAGCTTGGTCGACGCATTGGTACGGTCGGCCGCAACCGACATCAGTCGCAATCTGCTGCTCGACCGAAGTCAGGACACGCGTGCATTGTTCGAGACGTACCTACGCGCGGCCGCCCGACCCAGCCGAGCGGTGATCGCGCTCGGCGAGACCGTCATGATGAATGAGGCTGCCCGCTCACTGTTGACCCCAGAAGAGCAGTCGACCATCGGTCAGTACGCGGAGTACCTGATGACCAAGCACGACAACGCTTTACACACCGTCACCCTAGAGGGTGGGCGCCAGCTCCGACTACGCGCCAAGCACATCACCAGCAGCGGGGATGTGGTCGGAGTTGTACTGGTCGTCGACGAGGAGCGACGCGAGCACGTACCGGCGGACGCCACCGACACGCAAGGAGAAGGGAGAGGTGTCGCTCGTGATCGTAATGGGGCCCTACTCGCGCCCGAGACTCACGGAATGCGCAGTCCCGCATGGATTTCTGCCTATCACGACGTCGTGCGCTCGTGTAACGACAACCAGAATGTCGTCGCTTTCGGGGAGCCGGGTACCGGCCGTCTGTCGGTACTGACTGACGCATTTCGCTTGGCACACGGTGCCGCACCGATCGTGGTCCTGGACATGGCGGACGCCCCGGAGTGCCTCGCGGCGACGCGGCTGCCGCGCATCACCGACGAACGAGGCCTGGTCGTTCTACGACACATAGACCGACTCGGCGAGCACACGCCAACACATGTGGCCAGATTCGTCGACGACGCGCTGGCGGCCGGATATGTTCTCGCCGCCACCGCTTCTCCGGCGCGGAGCGGTGCCCACACAAACTACGGTGGTCTGCTCAGACGATTCGACGAGTCCGTCACGCTTCCGCCACTTCGACTTCGGGGCCCAGACCTGGTCCCGTTGGTTGAACGAGTGCTGACGATGCTCGCACCGCGACGCCATACACGTATCAGTCCGCAGGCCATGCGCATCATCTCCGCCTACTCGTGGCCGAACAACCTCACCCAACTACACGCGGCGCTGCGCTCCGCATTGCGTCAGCGGCCAGTCGGCGAGATACAAGCCGCAGACCTCCCGGGATTCTGCCGCACCACTGCTCACCGGGTGCTCACCACGTTGGAGATCACCGAGCGTGACGCCATCATTCGCGTACTGGGAGAGTGCGCGGGTAACCGCGCTCGTGCGGCAGAGCAGTTGGGCATGTCGCGCAGTTCGATCTACCGCAAGATCCACACCTATGGAATCACCGGGATCTGATCTACCCTCTCCACGCAGATCGAGCCCTTACCGCCGATCGAGCGCCCCGTCGCTGATCGAGCCCTACCCGCTGATCGAGCCCTACCCGCTGATCGAGCCCTACCCGCTGATCGAGCTTGTCGAGATCACCCCGCCGTGATCCCGGCGCCTGCGGCGAGCAGCCCTGCCTCACCGCGATTGGTGACCCCGAGCTTCTGCAGAATCGCCGCGACGTGGAACTTGATGGTGCTCTCACTCACGCCGAGTTCCGCCGCGATGGCCTTGTTCCGCCGACCGAGCGCGAGATGTCCGAGCACCTCGAGTTCACGCGGATTCAACGATGCGAGCAGATCCTTCTCGGGACGAGAGACCTTCGCTTCCAACGGAATTCGAGCGCACACCCGGCTCCCCCAACCGGCAATCGACTCGACGTCCAGCGTCCCATCAACCGCGCGCAACCGTCCTGCGAGCTGTCGCGATAACGCGTCGCCGTCGAGTTCACCGCGACCCCGATCACGTACGTCGACGACCAGATCGTCACCACTGATTTCCCACGCCACCCGCAGCCGTTCGACGGCCGGTTGGGCGGCGACGGCCACGGCGACCGCGCGCACGATGGCTCTCGCGGCGTGCGCGATCTCGCCCGACAACGTCGCGTCGACCCCCGGTTCCACAAACTCGACGTCGGCGTCGAGGTCACGTAGCACCGGTTCGAGCTCGGCCCGGAGCCGTCGAAAAGAAACGCCGATCGGTTCGGTCGCAAGCGCGCGATCGGTGTCACCGACCGACCGCAACGCAATCAATGCGGCCGACGCCGTCTCCGCCGCAACCGTGCGTGCGACGGCGTCGTCGAGGTCGCGCGATCGCAGCGTCCCGAGAATCGACGACAATGTGTCCTCGTGTGTTTCGGTCAGTTGGGTGATCGTCCGAGCCCGTTCGGTCGACGCCGCCCGCGACTCGGCCAGATAATCGGGACTCGCCTGGGCTACCTGCTGCCGAATCGATGTCGCCACCAGCGCGAACCAGGCGGTCAGGAGTTCATCGATGCCCGTGGCCTGCGACTTGGCCGACTTGGGTACCAGTACAAGCAACGTGTCGGTGGCATCGCGGACTGCGAGAACTTTTCGACGCGCTCCGCCGACTACCGCCTGTCCGCGCAGCGTGTCCCCTCGCTGAACCGATTCCTTGATCGCGTCGAGTTCGGCGATGGTCGCACGCTCGACGACCGCCGGGGCACCGGCCACCTTGCGTGGGCGGCCGGTGCACTCGCGGGTGTAGATGATCAGCGCGTCGTGCGGATACGCCGATGCCAGGAACCTCGAGAAGCGTTCGGCGATCTGCGGCAACGGACCATCCACGACGGCCGCGAACTGCTGCCACCGGCTTGCCGACAGCGTGGTCGTCACGTCGCCCGAGCGTTCGGACAGTCCTTCGATCGTCACCTCACCATTGTCACCCGTTGCTGATGATCACCTTCAGTGCGTGCTCGTCGGCAGCGTTGGAGAAGGTGTCGTAGGCGCGGTCGAACTCGTCGAAGGTGAAGTGATGCGTCACGAACTTCTCGGGCGCGATCTTTCCCTCTTCGATCTCCGTGAGCAGTTCGGGAGCAGTCGTCGCGTTGACCAGCCCCGTCGTCAGCGTCAGGTTGTTGATCCAATCCCGATCGATCGGAAATTCGACGGGCTTCCCGTGCACACCGACGTTCGCGAGATGTCCGCCGGGGCGCAAACAGTCGAGCGACGTGCGGAACGCGGGGCCAAGACCGACGGCTTCGATTGCGACGTCGACGCCGAGTCCACCGCGACTGAGTTCCTTGATCTGTTCGACGACGTTGCCTCCCGCGAGAATGTCGATGGTGTCGGTCGCACCGAAGTCCAGCGAACGCTCGAGACGAAACTTGTTGCCGTCCACCGCGATCACCTTCGACGCCCCGCGTGAGCGGGCGGTCATCACCGACGCGAGACCCACCGGCCCCGCACCGATCACGGCCACCACGTCGCCTTCCTTGACGGCCCCGTAGAGCACACCGATCTCGAAACCTGTTGGGAGGATGTCGCTGAGCATCACGCCCTGCTCTGCCGTGACGCCCGCCGGTAGCGGGATGAGTCCGTTGTCGGCGAATGGAACCCGCACGAACTCCGCCTGCGTGCCGTCGATGAGATGGCCGAAAATCCACCCGATCCCGCCGACCGTCTGGCAGTGCGACGTCATCCCTTGCTTGCAGTATTCGCAGTAGCCACACTTGGTGACGCACGAAATGATGACGCGGTCACCTACTTTGACGCGGGTACATTCCGGCCCCACCTCGGTGACCACTCCGACGCCCTCGTGCCCGAGCACGCGCCCGTTGGTCACCGCCGGAACGTCGCCGGAGAGAATGTGTAGATCGGTGCCGCAGATGGTCGTCGTCTCGACGCGGACGATCGCATCGGTCGGGTCCTTCAGAACAGGATCTGGAACGTCCTCCCACGCCTTGCTTCCCGGACCGTGATAGACAAGCGCTTTCATACCTGGCCTCCTTAGGGCCGCACGACGGTGCGGCGTGTCCCCCGGATTCCCCATCCCAGTATGCGATGAACCGCATGAATGATGGTTGGCTTCGCGAGCGCGATCTCATGTTGAGACGAACAACCTTGGCCCACACTTGAGTAGTGCGGGTTCTACGTCTCAAACATGGCCGACAGCACGATATCGGTGATCAACACGACGTCGAACAAGGCGCTCGAGACTGTTCCCGTGGGCCAGTTTCCCGGTGGTCTGAACGTGAATCATGCGGGCAGCCTCGTCAATATCACCAACACCAAGGACGACACCGCGTCGGTCGTCTCTGTCCCGTAAACGTCACCACGGGGTATCGGCAGAGGTCACGCTCCGCCGACCGCGTTCAGCAACTCGGCTTTGGTCATCGACGAGTAACCCTTGATGCCCTTGGCCTTCGCCTGCTCGCGCAACTCCTTGACCGTCGGCGACTTGGCTCCCGACGACTTCGCCGCCTGCGTGGTCCCAGATGGCTTGGCCTTGGGTGCCGCAGTCTTCGGTGTCGACGTCTTGGTTGCCGCCGTCTTCGGCGTCGCTGTCTTAGGCACGGGTTTCTTCGATTCACCGGGCTTCACACTCGCCGCAGGCTTCGGCTTCGAGGCCGACGCGCTCGGTGTGGGTTTCGGTGCGACGACGGCCCGCGGCGCGTCCGACGACTCGACCTTCTTGTCGTCGGAATCACCGGAGATCGCTCCGATGCGCTTCAAGAGTTCTCGACGCAGCGCGTCGGTTTCGCTCGCTGCTTTGCCCAGTTGCTTCTCTGCCAACTTCCGCACGTCGTCGAGGCTCTGTTGGAGTTCGCCGATCTGCTTCTGCAGACGTTTGATCGCCTTCTTCTCGCCCATGCCTTGTGCCCTTCGTCGCCGTAGATTGCAGGACCCCCGTACCCGAGGGTAGGCACTCCACCGCTGCTAGAGGCGGATTATCGCCGACCTTGTCGTGTCGCGATCGTGAGCACGTCGTCGCGTACCCGCTCGGCGCGTAGCGTGGAAAACGCCCCAATCCGAGATTCATTCCGACGAGGAGGCAGCCATGCCAGAGCGCGATCCCGGGCCGTCCATCAAAGACGACGAGCTCTACGAGAAGCTTCGCGACGAGGGCAACTCCAAGGAGAAGTCCGCCCGTATCGCCAATGCCGCTGCCGCGCAGGGCCGTTCGAAGATCGGCGAGAAGGGCGGCGAGTCCGGATCGTACGAAGACTGGACTGTCGACGAACTGCGCTCGCGGGCAAAGGAACTCGGGCTACGCAACTACTCGGACCTCAAGAAGGACGACCTGATTGACAAGTTGCGCGAGCACTGAGGCAGCGCCGCCGAGCCATTTCGAATCGCCCATAACCAGCGGTCGAACGCCAAAATGCTGCATTTCTAGCTGCGCCTTTTCGCTCAGTGGAATCTGATGCTAGGTTCTGTGACCCAGCTCTCCCTATGGTTCTTCCAGAAGGGAGGTCACAGATGACCAGCTACGCCAGCACGACACGCACGCGGGTCGCCATCGTCGGTGGCGGCCCAGCCGGGCTCGCGCTGTCACATCTGCTCTCGGTGGCCGAGATCGACAGCGTCGTCATCGACAACCGAACCCACCACGAGATCGAAACCACCCATCGCGCAGGCATTCTGGAGCGCGACAGCGTTCGACTGCTACTCGATTCGGGCGTCTCCGACAGAGTCCTGCGTGACGGTCACGAGCATCAGGGCATCGACCTCCGCTTCGGCGGCGTCAGCCACCGCATCGATTTCCAGAAGCTCGTCGGGGCGTCGTGCTGGCTCTACCCACAGACCGACGTCTTCATCGATCTGCACGCGGCACGCACCCGCGACGGCGGCGATCTGCGGTACGGAATCGCCGACGCTGCGGTCACCGACCATCGCGACGAGCCACACGTCACCTACGCCGATGCCGAGGGCGCGCGCCACGAGATCACCGCTGAACTCGTCGTCGGGGCCGACGGTTCACGCAGCATCTGCCGCGATCTCGTCGAAGACCCGCAGCGCTACTTTCGGGAGTACCCGTTCGCGTGGTTCGGCATCCTCGCCGAGGCGCCGCCGAGCGCACCCGAACTCATCTACACCCGATCGCCGCACGGCTTCGCGCTCATCAGCCAACGCACCCCGAGCGTGCAGCGCATGTACTTCCAATGCGCCCCCACCGAGAACCCAGCCGACTGGTCCGACGACCGCATCTGGGCAGAACTGCAGCGCCGCCTTGCGGGCAGCGACGGCTTCGCGCTCAAGGAGGGGCCGATCATCCAGAAGAGTGTGCTGCCCTTCCGCAGCTTCGTGCAGTCACCGATGCGCGACGGCAAGCTGCTCCTCGCAGGCGACGCCGCCCACACGGTGCCACCCACCGGCGCCAAGGGACTCAACCTGGCTCTCGCCGACGTCCGCGTCCTCGCCGACGTCATCGAGCGCGCCCTCCTCAAGAACGACGACGCCGCGCTCGACTCCTACACGACGCGCGCCCTGGAACGCGTCTGGAAGGCGCAACACTTTTCGTACTGGATGACGACGATGCTCCACCGCATCCCCGACACCACAGACTTCGATGAGCTCCGACAGCTCGGTGAGCTCACCACCCTGGTCTCGTCCGAGGCCGGATCCACCTATCTCGCAGAAGGTTACACAGGATGGCCACACCACTGATCCCGCGTCAGGCGCAGTCAGCACCCGACGTTGACGCCGCCCCACCCGTCATCTCGTCCGACGCCGCGGCAGGAACACAAGCCCAGATCAACGCCGAAATCGGCTCGCTCGCAGCCGAATACCGACGCGAGCGTACCACCGGAGCCGCTGAAGAACTCAGGCCCCGACTCGACTACACCCCCTACCGCTCGAGCATCCTTCGGCATCCAACAAAGGACCCGCACCACGCCGACCCCGAGGGGATCGAACTGTGGGCGCCCGCATTTGGACAGCGCGACGTCGACCCCCTCGAAGCCGATCTGACCATCCAGGCCAACGGAGATCCCGTCGGCGAGCGACTCGTTGTCACCGGGCGCGTGCTCGACGCCGACGGCCGTCCGGTGCGCAACCAATTGGTGGAGATCTGGCAGGCCAACGCCGCCGGGCGCTACATCCACAAGCGCGACCAGCATCATGCGCCCATCGACCCCAACTTCACCGGAGTCGGCCGCTGCCTCACTGACAACGAGGGCAACTACCACTTCACCACCATCAAGCCCGGACCGTACCCGTGGAAGAACCACCACAATGCGTGGCGGCCCGCGCACATCCACTTCTCGCTGTTCGGAACCGATTTCACGCAACGACTGGTCACCCAGATGTACTTCCCCGGCGACCCGCTGTTCGACCTAGACCCGATTTACCAGTCGATCGTCGACCCCGCCGCGCGCGCCCGACTCGTTGCCAACTACGACCACGACCTGACGCAGCACGAATGGTGCACCGGATACCGCTGGGACATCGTGCTCACCGGTAGCGCGCGCACCCCGATGGAGGAAGCAGAATGAGCCTCGCCCCAACACCCGGCCAGACGGTCGGACCGTTCTTCCACTACGCCCTGCCCTACCCGGGCGACAACGAACTCGTTCCATCAGGTCATCCCGATCGAATTCGTCTGCACGGCACTGTGTTCGACGGCAACGGCATGCCGATTCCCGACGCCCTGATCGAGATCCGCCAAGCCGACACCGTCGGCAGCATCCCGACCGCCCCCGGTTCCCTGCGGCGCGACGGCTTCACCTTCACCGGCTGGGGTCGCGCGAAAACCGATCGGGCGGGCCACTATTCGTTCAGCACCGTCACACCGGGCGCGACGCGTCCCGGCGAGGCGCCGTTCTTCGCGGTCTGCGTCTTTGCTCGCGGCCTGCTCGACCGGCTGCTCACCCGCGCCTACGTACCTGGCCACCAAAATCTCGACGACGACGCCGTGCTCTCGGGTGTTGATGCCGGTCGTCGGGCGACACTGATCGCGGTCCCGGACGACACCGGATACCGCTTCGACATTCACCTACAGGGCGATTCGGAGACGGTGTTCCTGCAACACTGGAAGTCGTGAGCGATCTGTTGTGGCCCGGCGACCACCGGGCCGGAGACCTTTTCACCGACGCCGCCATCCGCGACGCGATGCTGCGCGTGGAGTCGGCGTGGTCTCGCGCCCTCGTCGAACACGGGGTGGCACCGGCAGACGCCATGGTCTCCGTCGACCAATTGGGCTCTGCTGCAGCTAATCTCGATGTGGATCAGCTCTCGGCCGACGCCGAGGCCGGAGGCAGCCCGGTCATCCCGCTCGTCTCGGCGCTCCGCAAGGGCCTGAGTCCCACAGCTGCGAGGTGGCTCCACCGCGGCATGACGAGCCAGGACGTCGTCGACGCCGCGCTTGTCCTCGAATCACGACGCGCCTTCACTCACGTCACTGCCGAGTTGCTCACTCAGATCGATGTGCTCAGCGACCTCGCCGACACACACCGGGAGACCCCGCAGATCGCTCGGACGCTAACCCAGCAGGCAGTGCCGTCGACCTTCGGGATGAAGGTCGCGCACTGGCTCGACGGCGTCCTCGACGCATACGACGAAACCTCGGGACTGCAGTTCCCCGCCCAGTTCGGTGGTGCCGCGGGCACGTTGTCCGCACTTGTCGAATTAGCCGCTGCACAAGCGAATTCGCAAGGGACTGCGCTGGCGGTGACACGGAGCGCCGCACACTTTCTCGACCTCGACGCAGCATCGCCTTGGCACGTCGTACGTACTCCGTTCACCCGCTTCGCGGCCGCGGCAACCACCGCGACGTCGTCGTGGAGTCACATCGCCAACGACGTTCTGACGCTGAGCAGGTCGGAGATCGGTGAGGTCACCGAGGGTGCGGGCGGCGGGTCGTCGACGATGCCACACAAAGCCAACCCGGTACTGTCGGTGCTGATTCGACGCGCCGCACTGACCGCTCCCGCGCTGGCGTCGACGTTGCAGCTCGCGTCGGCCGACGCCGTGGACGAGCGCACACCCGGCAGTTGGCACGCGGAATGGGCAACCCTGCGAATCCTGCTGCGGCGTAGCGTCGTCGCGGCATCGCAGACCACGGACCTGGTACGCAACCTCAACGTTCATGCAGATGCGATGGCGTTCAACCTATCGGCCGCCGGGACTGCGGTGTTGTCGGAGCAACGATCTATGGCCGAGCTCGCAGGCCATGAACCGAGCGGTGAAACAGTCGGTGTGGCACCACTTCTCGTCGACGCGACGCTGCGCAGAGCACAAGAGCTGACCCGAACCCGATTAGCAGAGAGGCCCCGATGAGCCGCTACGACGACGGCATGGCAGTACGACGTGAGGTGCTTGGCGACGCCCACGTCGACCGCGCGACCGCTGCCGCAACCGATCTGACGCGTGAGTTCCAGGAGTTCATCACCGAATACGCTTGGGGCACCATCTGGACGCGCCCCGGCCTCGACCGCCGCAGCCGCTCGATGATCACGCTGACCGCGCTCATCGCCCGCGGGCACCACGAAGAACTCGCGATGCATCTGCGCGCCGCCCGCCGCAACGGACTGACCCTGGACGAGATCAAGGAAGTCATCATGCAGTCGGCGATCTATTGCGGTGTGCCCGATGCCAATACGGCCTTCCGCATCGCGCAGCAGACGTTCGCGGAAGAGGCCTAGCCCGACGCCGCTGGTCGAGCCCCAACCGCTGGTCGAGCCCTCAGTCGCTGGTCGAGCTTGTCGAGACCACCCCGCCGGTCGAGCCCTTACCGCTGGTCGAGCCCTTACCGCTGGTCGAGCCCTTACCGCTGGTCGAGCTTGTCGAGACCACCTACGCGCTGTCGGCAACCCCCGCGCGCTCGGGCGGAACCGGCCCCGGAGCGCCGAGCTGCCGACCGATGCCCCGCGCCGCGACCTGCAGCGCAGCAAGAAGCCGCGGGCGGTTTCCGCGAAGAGTCCCGACCACCACGCCGAGGGCCGCGACCACCCCGTCGGGTCCCCACACCGGTACCGCGATCGAACACGCGCCCGCGGTCATCTCCTCAGCCGTCGTTGCGAAGCCCTCGTCGCGCACGCGCTGCAACTGCTGCTCCAGAAGTTGCGGACTGATCAGAGTCCGCGGTGTAACCCGCGTCAACGATGCCATGACTTCATCGCGAATCTCCTTGGGCGCGTACGCAAGCAGCACCTTGCCCACCCCGGTCGGCGGCATCGGTAGCCGGCTACCCACCTTGCTCACCACCGGCACCGACTCGTTCCCGGAAATCCGATCCACGTACAGCACCGACGTTCCCTCGCGCACCGCGATATGCACCGTCGCCTTTGTCGCGGCGTACAGGTCGTAGACGTACGGTTCGGCGATCTCACGCACGCCGGTCTGGATCGGAGCAAGCAGCCCGAGATCCCACACCCGCCTGCCGATGACATACCGCCCGTCGGGGCGTCGAACAAGGGCACCCCACCGTTCCAACTCGCCGACGAGCCGATGTGCGGTGGGTACCGCGAGATCGGCGCGCTGCGCCATCTCGCTGAGCGTCAGCGCGCGATGTGACGCGTCGAATGTGCTGAGTAGAGCTAGAGTTCGCGCCGCAACCGATGCTCCGGGCACCGAAGTGTTTCCGGCCATAGCTACGGAAGTAGCCCTGAGCGTCGAGCAATGACAACGGCTTCCAGCCGGCTCGACGCACCGAGCTTGCGCAATACGTCTTTCATGTATCCCTTGGCGGTCTGCACTCCGATATTCAACTCCTCAGCAATTCTCGCATTGGTGTAGCCGAGTGCAGCGAGGGTGACCACATCCTGTTCGCGACGGGTCAGGGTGAGTGTCGTCGGTCCGTCCGACTCGACGTCGAGCAGGAGGTCGGAGATACGTGCGATCTGATCGGCGACGGCGTCGTCGTCGACGTCTCTAGCCAGCGTGCGGAGCTGTGCGTAGGCCTCGGTGATCCGATCTCGAAGTCCATCGCCTACAGCGGCGTCGGCGGCGACCGCCGCGCGCGAGGCGACGATCTGCTGTTCGAGTTCCCGCGCCTCGACAGCGAGTGCGTCCAACGTCCTGTCGCCGATGGCCTCGTCGGTCCGCAATGCCCCGTAGATCACCGCGACAGGCCTGCGTTCGACGATGACCGGAGCGGCCGCCATCGCACGCAGGCCCTCGGCCGCGATGATCGCGTTGTACCGATGGGTGATCCGCGGGGTACGCAGATAATCGTCGACGACCATCGGGCGATTGAGCGCGATGACCTTGCCGCCGAGTCCGTGCCCGGCATCAACGGCAACGCCGTTCAACGCACCGTAGGTGTCGCCGACGAAATGTCGGAGACGCAGACCGCGCGAGCCGTGCACCACACCACCGAACGCCAACGACACACCCGTGCCGCGACGCAGACGACGCAACGCATCGGTGACCGGCGCTGTCAACGACTCAGCCATGTCACCACCTACCTCCTGACCCCTCTTCGGGGGGTTCTGCCCATGCGACGTCACATTCGAGAATCACTTCTCGAATGTGATTCAGCTTACTCTGGCAGTAAAGGTGTGGATATGACACAGACGTCCTTGGCCGGCGACCGCGCGCGACGCGAGTCGATTCAGGCGCAGTTGACCCCGGCTGTCACCGCCGACCTCGACGCCTGGCTGGAGCTTTTCGGCTCACCCGACGCCAACGCGGCGTCGCTGCTGGTAGACCGCCACGATCCCGAAGCCGTCGCGTTCACCACGGTCTCGCTACGGGATTCTGCGCAGCCCGAGCAGCCCCCGCAGGCCAAGCAACCCCCGCACTCCACGCACGCCGAGCAGCCCCCGCTGATCGAGCAGGCCCCGCTGATCGAGCAACCCCCGCTGATCGAGCAACCCCCGCTGATCGAGCTTGTCGAGATCACCTACGGCCAGCTCGCAGCGGAGTCCCGACGCCTCGCCACCGCGCTCGCCGGTATGGGTGTCGAGCGCGGCGACCGTGTCGGCGTCCTCATGGGTAAGCGCACCGAGCTGGTCGTCTCGCTGCTGGCACTCGCCCGGCTCGGGGCCGTCTACATTCCGCTCTTCACCGCCTTCGCCACCCCCGCGATCGAGATGCGACTGCGGGCGGGCGGCGCCTCCATCGTGATCACCGAGCCGAGCCAGGCGTCGAAGCTCGACGACATCGACGGCCTCACGACGATCGTCGCGGGCGAGCAGTTCGACGCTCTGATCGCCGACAACGATCCCCTCGACCACTCCGTCTCCGTCGGCGGTGACGGCACGCTGATCCTGCTGTTCACCAGCGGCACGACAGGTGCGCCCAAGGGCGTGCCCGTTCCGCTGCGCGCGTTGGCGTCGTTCTCCTGCTACATGCGCTACGGACTCGACGTCGCTGACACCGACGTCTTCTGGAACGCCGCCGACCCCGGCTGGGCCTACGGCCTGTACTACGGAATCCTCGGTCCGATGGCGATCGGGCGGCCAAATGTGTTGCTGCAGGCGGGCTTCACCCCGGAGGTCACCGCCACCGTGCTCACCGAACTCGGCGTCACGAACTTCGCCGCCGCGCCCACCGTATACCGCTCATTGAGCAAGAACCCCGCGATCAACGGATTCTCGCTTCGTCGCGCATCCTCGGCGGGCGAGCCACTCACGCCCGATGTGATCACCTGGGCGAGAACATCTCTCGGCACCGAAGTCCGCGACCACTACGGCCAGACCGAGCACGGCATGTTCATCAACAATCACTGGGCCGACGACCTGCGTCGACCACTGATCCCCGGCTCGATGGGGCAGCCGATGCCCGGATTCGCTGCAGGAATCGTCGGCGACGCCGGCGCACCGGTCAGCGAACCCAACGTCACGGGTCAGATCGCGATCGACGTCCCCGCCAGCATCGGCTACTGGTTCGCCGGGTACCTCGACGCCCCGGAGAAGACCGCATCGCGCTACACCGAGGACGGCCGTTGGTACCTCACCGGCGACACAGGGCACCTCGACGCCGACGGCAATTTCTTCTTCAGCTCCCGCGACGACGACGTCATCATCATGGCCGGGTATCGCATCGGCCCGTTCGACGTCGAGAGCGTCCTGATCACCCACCCGTCGGTTATCGACGTCGCGGTTGTCGGCCGGCCCGACGACCTGCGCGGTGAGGTACTCGAGGCGTTCGTCGTGCTCGCCGACGGCGTCAGCGGCGACGACGCTTTGGAGACCGAGCTGCAGCAGTTGGTCAAGACCGGCTTCGCCGCGCATGCCTACCCACGCACGGTGCACTTCGTCGACGCACTGCCGAAGACGCCGAGCGGAAAGATCCAGCGGTTCGTCCTGCGTCAGCGCTGACAGGCCGCCACCTTCCCCGCTAGTCGGGCAGGCACCCTTTTCCCGCTGGTCGAGCGGGCGCGAGCGCAGCGAGCACCCGAGTCGAGACCACCCCGCCCGACGCTGTCTCACCCCACCAGCGCGCGCACCGACGCCGGGATCGCGCCGGGGTCGCCGGTGTAGGTGATCGGGTCGTCGAACACCGTGCGCACGGGCACCACTCCGGTCCATGCGTCGGTGTCGGCGCCGGGTCCGCCAGTCCGCGCCTTGGCAATCCACTCGCCGTCGACGATCGGCAGTCGCAACGCGGTCGTCGCGGCGAGTTCCTTACGTGTGGTCGTTGGTGTTTCGGCCACGCGACCGGGAATCAGCTTGTCGCTCAGCGCATCCAATACTTCGGCTGGAACTTCTGCGTTTCGTGCCGCACCACGCACCACCGCCGACCGATAGTTGGCGGAATGGTCGAACAGCGTCTCGGCCACCACGATTCCGTCGAGCAGAAACACACTGAACGCGACCGGAGAACCGGACCCCACCTGTCGCAGTGCGCCTGCGCCGGTGGAGCCGTGCAGGATGATGTCGTCGCCGACACGTGCGAACAACATCGGCACCGACCAGGGCCACCCGTCGACGACGGTCGAGAGCGTTCCGACCTGTGCCGTGTCGAGAATGTCGTCGAGCAATGCGCGATCGCCTTGACGCTCGGGTTTGCGGGTCAACGTCGTCAACGCATCGGGCTGGGTGTCAGGGGCTGTAGACATACCGACCATCGTTCGCGACGACCGCCGTCGGCGCCACTCGTTTACGGAGACCCACCGTCGCTATCGAGTTCGACGCTTCTTGCACAATGACGTGGTCTGGTCGGTGTAGTCCGAACATGTGAGTTCTTGGGCCGAACGGGTGAATTTACGATCAAACAGTTGCCCTGCGATTCAGACATTTCGATACTGATGCCTGTCTGACATCGGTCGCGGGAACCGGTGATGCGCGCTTACACGTCTGCACACCAGGAGAGTATCCATTGTCTTACCCCCCTTCCGGAACCTTCGGCGCTCCGGCGATGCCACCCACCGGGCCGTTCCAGCCGATGCGGGACCAACAGAAGCGACGCAATCGCACCATCGCTCTGGTCGCGATCGTCGTGGTGTTCGCGTTGGTTCTGGCCACTGTTCTCGTTCTTGTGTTGCGAGGCAAGGACGGCGGCCTTCGCATACCCGGCCTCAGCCTCCTGACATCCGGTGAGGCGGGCCCAGATCCGTTCGGGCCCAACGTCGCACTGACCAACAAGGAGCTGCCGAGCAATATCAAGCTCGCGCGGAGCTCGGGCGCTCCGGACAATGGCGCTCGCGTGGTCTCCGGCACTCAGCCCGGCCTGTACGCGGGTGGCGATTCGACCTGCGACACAGCAGCTCTCGGAAACTACCTGTCCAACAACCCGAGCCAAGCCCGTGCCTGGGCCAGCGTCTTCGGCATCGACACCGCCTCGATTCCCTATTACCTCAACACGCTCACCCCGGTCGTGTTGACCGCCGACACGTGGGTGACCAATCACTCGTACCAGGGTGGCAGCGCCTACGCGTTCCAGTCGGTATTGCAATCCGGCACAGCGGTTCTCGTCGACGGCGCGGGTGTCCCACGTGTGCGATGCGCGTGCGGCAATCCGCTTGCACCGCCGGCGTCGACGCCCCTCGGCGGCTATCGCCTGAGCGGACATCCCTGGCACGACTACCACTCGCATGAGGTCACTCGGATCGCCTACAACAACCAGAACGTCACCGTCGTCAACAACACGACGACCGTGATCAATCAGGCGCCGCAGAACACAGCAACCCCAGCGGCGGCGGTACTCACGCTGCTCAACCTGGCCAATGGACAGCAATTCGAACGTCCGGTCGGCGGAATCATCGACGTGAGTGGTCTTCCGCCGCTTGCGACCGCCTTGCCGACTCCTGCCGCGTTGAACACTCCGTTCGTCGCGAAGTCCGACGAGGCGGCAGCCGAAAACGGGCTGGCGCGGGCCGGCAGCACCGAAGCCGCCGCAGAAGTTGCCCAGCGTGCGGAGTCGAATGGTGGTGTGCCGGAAGGTGCACCCGACTCTTCGGCCGCATCGGAGCAACAGCAGAACGTTGCAGCGTCGGAGACTCCTGGCGCATCCGCAGCGGAGTCGACATCGTCTGAATCGTCGAGTGCCAGCTCATCGAGCAGCGCCGCACCCAGCCCGACGCAGTTCTCCGGAACGGGAGATGCCATCGGCAGCTTTACGTTCCGCGTCGATGATCGCAGCGTGAGCTGCCAGGCACCGACGTCCGCGTCGACCGGCACGATCGACCTCACCTGCAGCGACAACGTCGCACGCACGGTGTCCTCATCGTCGCTGGAGAAATCATCGGTCACCTCATCGACCGACTCGACGACTCAGGTCTGGAAGCTCGGCCTGACCGAGAACTCATCGTCATCGGTGTCGGTCGACGTCGAATCGGCGACCTGGCGCACAGTCGAAACGTCGAGCACCACCACGACGACAACGACGATCGAAACGACCACTCCGGAAACGACAACGGAGACAACCACTCCGGAGACGACGACACCGGAGACGACGATGGAAACCACAACTCCGGAAGAAACGACGACAACAACCACGACGACGGAAGTTCCTACGAGCTGACACACCGCACGGAGAGATCCCCTTCGGAGGCAACCCGCCCTCGGAGGGGATTCTTCTTTGCGACGGGGACGAGGGTCGACGTCGGGCTTCGTGGCAGGCCGCCATGAGCTCATCCACAGCCTGACAATTCCGACACACAGACCACCTACTGTCATGGTTAACTGTCTTGGCGCTTGCGCGACAGTCTGCTGCGAGGGGGTAAGGACATGACCGACTTCTTCACCATGCCCGGTGGAGTTGTGAACCTGCAGTCCGAGGACGGGATCGCGAACCTCGACGGCAAAGAACGCAGCTCGATGACGTACGTCCAACCACCTGGCAACACCACGGACGACGGCGGCACCGTCCGCTTCAACACCATCGACTGGGAGCGACGCGCCAAGGTCGCCGCCGACGGGGCGGCGGGGTTGGAGGAGGCACTCGCCCAGTTAAAGTCTGTTGCAAGGACTAACCATTTCGGAGAACTCGTAGAAGGACGCGAAGTTCACGCTCGACTCACCGCTCTAGTTGGCTCCTGGCGAACGACCCTGCAGGAACAAATTGGTGACCTGACTTCACTCGCACAAGCCTGCCGATCGGCAGGCGCAGAACTGGCTGATGCGGACTCTTCCACCGCAGACGGCATGCGGTCATAGATGAGTTCTGCGTTCAGTTCGGGGGTCACAAAAACCCTGCTGCTTTCGGCATGCTTATTCACACTCAGCTCGTGCTACAGCGTTGATGGCCAGCCGAGGGCCGAATTCTCACCTACCTCTTCGATCGGAGCGACGCCTTCAACGAACACTATCCGGCAGACCGATGACCATGGGCGCTCCCTTCCCTTCAGTACCAAGTTTCCGCGCAGATGGAGTAACGGGAATGATGGAACTACGTACGAACCTTGCACCGCAGCGACCGAGTCAATACTAATCGCCAATAGCCTTGACCCACGCTCCGCGCGGGACGCTGCCGCCGCTGATCATCAAACCGCACGGGGCTGCATGTGGTCACTGAGTGATCGAAACCTCGCTTCTCTCTCTCAGTTTGTCGGCAACCAACCCGACCTTGATACGTACAAGCAGATGAACGCACAGTTCGTCACTTGGAGAGCGGACATTTCGATGTCTGGCCGTCGTGTGGCAGTGTCCACGACCCCATCCATCCCGGAGTGCACAACCTTTGTTCGCTCTGGTGACGCAATCGTTGTTACCGACCTCTCCATCTCCATTGACGCTCCGCCCATCAACGAAATCTGCGACAAGGCAATCGCTTTCACGCGCGCGACTATCGATCAGATGCCCGAATAGACGAGACACCCACAGCGCAGGCGCGAGAGCCCCCTCGGACTCCCGCGCCTGCGCCATAAGAAGATTGGTCAGCCGACGGCAGACTCCACGCGCTCGGAGCCCTCGGACGAGACGACACCAGCCGGCGAGGCAGCCCTCTTGAACCGCAGGTTCTCGAAGTCCGCGACGTCAGCGCCCAGGGCCTTGCGGTCCTTGTAGAAGCTCATCGACATCTTCCACGGCTCCTCAGCACCCTGGCGCGGCAGTTGGTCCTCGACACGCTTGATGTAGCCGGCTCCGAAGTCCAGCGCAGGGCGAGTCTCCATGTTCGGGTCCACTACAGGCGCCACCTCGCGGTACCCACGCGCATCCATGTACGCCATGAGCCTGCACCAGTACTCGCCGATCAGACCGATCTTCAACGTCCACGACGAGTTCGTATACCCAACGGCGAGTGCGAGATTCGGAACACCACTCAGCATCATGCCGCGGTAGATGACGTGGTCACGCAGCACCACGGGCTCGCCGTCGAGCGACAATTCCATCCCACCGAAAAGTCGTACGTTCAAACCCGTTGCGGTCACGACGATGTCGGCTTCGAGTTCGGTACCGCTTTCGAGCAGGAGGCCTTTCTCGGTGAACGACTTGATTCGATCGGTGACCACCGACGCCTTGCCCGAGCGAATCGTCTTGAACAGGTCGGCATCCGGGACCGCACACAACCGCTGATCCCACGGGTTGTACGGCGGATTGAAGTGCGTGTCGACGTCGTATCCGTCGGGCAGCAGAACCTGGTTAACCTTGCGGATCACCTTGCGCGACGTCTTCGGAAATCGTTGTGCCGCTTCGTACAACACACGCTGCTGCAGAATGTTCTTCCACCGCGCAACGGCATAGCCGCGCTCGTCGCCGAGGATGCGTCGCGCCACGTTGGCAAACGGGTCGTGCTTGGGCAGCGGCAGGATGTAGGTGGGCGTGCGCTGGAGCATCGTGATGTGCTCGGTCTCGTTCGCCATCGCGGGGAGGAGCGTGACAGCCGTTGCGCCACTTCCGATCACGACGACTTTCTTGCCCTTGTAGTCGAGATCTTCCGGCCAGTGCTGCGGATGCACGACCTGCCCGGTGAACCGCTCGCGACCCTCGAAGTGGGGTGTGAATCCCTCGTCGTAGTTGTAGTAGCCCGACCCGCAGTACACCCAACGAGCCTTCAGCTGGATGTGTTCACCGGTGTCGAGGCGATCGACCTCGGCCGTCCACAACTGCTCATTCGACGACCAGTTCAACGCGGTTACCTTGTGCTGCAAGCGCAGGTGCTCGTTGATCTTGTCCTCGTCAACGGCCTCGCGCAGGTACTGCATGATGCGGTCGGCGTCGGCGATCGACTGCTTGTCGACCCACGGCTTGAACTCGAATCCAAAGGTATGCAGGTCACTGTCAGAACGGATACCCGGATACCGGAACAGGTCCCAGGTGCCACCGATCGACTCGCGGCCCTCGAGAAGCGCGTAGGTCTTCTGCGGCATCTCCTTGGTCACATAGTGAGCGGCCCCGATACCGGAGACACCCGCCCCGACGATCAGAACGTCCAACGTTTCGACAGGTGTGGCTGTTGTGGGCACCTGCGCCTCCTTAGGTTTGCTCGACTTCCCGCACGGCAAATATGACACCATACGTTGTTACATTCCAGAGTGCGTCACACCTCGCCGCCGCACCAGGTGCCAAGTGCCCACGATGAAGGTCGCGCAAGGTGCATACTGTTCGGATGTCCGATGAGTGGCCATACGTATCCCCCGAGATCAAGAGCTTGATCCGACGCGGCGCCGAACTCATCCTGGACCCGCCCGAGGAGTGGATCGAAGCCATCCACGACGCTTCACTGGGTGGTATGCGCATGAAGGCCATCGCCGACGACCCTGTGCTCGCCGAGGGAACGCGACGCACCAACCTCGCGAACACCCTGCGCTGGGCGAGGAGCAACGTTATCCATCCCGGCGAACGCGTACCCGCCGAGATCAGCCCCGACATCCTCACCACCGCTCGCGACCTCGTCCGGCGCGGCCTCGATGAATCAGCGCTCGACGCCTTCCGCACCGCACAAAGCGTCGCATGGCGGCTGTGGATGCAGGTCTGCTTCACCCTCACCGACGACCCACAACAACTGCGCGAACTCCTCGACATCACACTCGTTTCCATCTCGACTTACATCGACGACACTGTCGAGGCCACGAGCAACAGGATGCGCAGCGAACGCGGCGAACTCACCCGCGGCACCCACGCGCAGCGTCGAGAAGCGGTTGCCCTGCTACTCGAGGGCGCACCCATCCCCATTGACCGCGCCGAAACCCAACTCGGCTACCGACTCCTCGGCCCGCACACCGCGTTGGTCCTGTGGAGCACACATCCCGAACAGGCCGCAAAACTCGAATCTGCCGCCGACACGCTCGCCGCCTCGGCCGGGTGCGCCAACCGACTCACCGTCGTGGCCAGCGCCGCGTCGCTGTGGATGTGGCTGCCTACCGATGAGACACACATCGCGCGTGTTTCGCCATCCCCGCTGATCGACGTCGCCGTCGGCAGAACGGGTGACGGTGTCGACGGCTTTCGCAACAGCCACTTCCAAGCGCTCGCGACCCAGCGCATCGTCGCGCAGCTAGGCGGCTCGCACGGATTCGTGAGGTACGACGACGTCCGGCTGGTCTCGCTGCTGATGTCGTCCGCCGAGGACACCGCGGCATTCGTCGACGACACTCTCGGCGAGTTCGCACATGCCGAGTCAGCTCTACTCGACACAGTACGAACTTGGATCAAGCTGCAGTGCAACACCTCTCGCACCGCAGAAGCGCTCTATACGCATCGCAACACCGTGATTCGACGCCTCGCCCGCGCCGACGAGCTACTGCCCCGTCCGCTCGACGAGAGCCTGCTCGACGTCGGCGTCGCGCTGGAGGTGCTGCGCTGGCGGGGGTGATCTCGACAAGCTCGATCAGCGGCGGGCAAGCTCGATCACCCACCGCTGGTTGAGTGGACGACGAGCGCAGCGGGCACCCACCGCTGGTTGAGCAGGCCGCGAGCGGAGCGAGCAGCCGTGTCGAAACCACCCCAGCGAGGAGGTGGTCTCGACAAGCTCGACCCGACGGATCTCGACAAGCTCGATCAGCGGCGGGCAAGCTCGATCAGCGGTAGGCAAGCTCGATCAGCGGTTGACAGCCACCCGCGACGACCGCAGCTCCCGCAGGGCCGAGCGCAGCCCGCGCCTGCGGCCGGTCTGCGGGTCGACGCCGAAGTGAGTCTTGGTCCCCTCAATGATGTTGAACCGCAACTCCGATGCCGTCTCCGGCGCGTCGTCGGCGCTGGCTTTCAGCATCGCGTTGGGCAGCGACAGCTTGGCAATTGTGCGAAACGTCAACCAGTACTGATGCTGCAACGAACCCGTCGTGTACGGCAGGTCGTACTTGTCGCACAGTTCGCGCACGCGGACCGCGATCTCCTCGTACCTGTTGCTCGGCAGATCCGGGAAGAGGTGGTGCTCGATCTGATGACTGAGGTTGCCGCTCATGAAGCGCATCAGCGGGCCTGCGCGAAAGTTGGCTGATCCCAACATCTGTCGCAGGTACCAGCGGGGCTGATCTTCTTCCTCATACTCCTCGACAGTGAATTTCTCGGCCCCATCGGGGAAATGACCACAGAAGATCACTGCGTACGACCAGTAGTTGCGAATGAAGTTCGCAGTCGCGTTGGCGGTCAGCGTGGTGAACCAGTTCGGTCCGGCGAGCGCGGGGAAGATCAGGTAGTCCTTGGCGGCCTGCTTCCCGACCTTCCGCCCGATGACCCGAAGGTCCTTCAGCGCAGCGCGATACGACTTCTGGCCGGTACGAAGCTTCTCCGCCTCGAGGTGGTGCAGCGCCACGCCCCACTCGAAAAACGTTGCGAGAAGGAAGTTGTAGGCCGGATTTCCGACGTTCCACCATTCCCACGGCTGGTCACGCGTGACACGGAGGATGCCATAGCCCACGTCGTCGTCCATGCCGACGATGTTCGTGTACTTGTGGTGCACAAAATTGTGCGAATGCTTCCACTGCACGCTCGGACAGGTGGTGTCCCACTCCCACGACGACGAGTGGATCTCGGGATCGTTCATCCAATCCCACTGCCCGTGCATCACGTTGTGGCCGAGTTCCATGTTCTCGACGATCTTGGCGACGCCGAGCATCCCGGTCCCGAGAATCCATGCGGGCTTGCGGTTGCTGAACATGAGCACCACGCGCCCGCCCGCGGCGAGCGCACGCTGAAATGCGATGGTGCGTCGAATGTATTTCGCGTCGGCGACCCCCCGCGATTCCTCGATGTCACGTCTGATCGCGTCGAGTTCGGCACCTAGTGCCTCGACGTCGGCTTCGGTGAGATGGGCGTACCGATCGATGTCGGTGATGGCCATAGAGCCTCCCTACAGGTCTAGCGTGCATTCACCCGACACGGTCGAGACGCATGTCTGGATGCGGTCACCTTCGCGTCGTTCGTCGCCATTGCGCAGATCCCGGACGTAGCCGGCTGCAAGCGGAACAACGCAGGTCTGGCAGATACCCATTCGACATCCGAAGGGCATCTGGATTCCCAACTCCTCGCCGGCTTCAAGGAGTGTGGTGGCACCGTCGATCTCTGCCGACTTACCCGACTTCGCGAACGTCACGGTGCCACCCTCACCACCGACGTCGGTGCGTGCGATGGCGAAGCGTTCGATGTGCAACTGATCCGACAGTTCGTTCGCGCGGTACACATCTTCGATGTCGTCGAGGAACTCAATGGGTCCACACGCCCAGCACGACCGCTCACGCCAATCCGGAACGGCGGCGTCGAGCTGGGTGACGTCGAATCGGCCATCCTCCGAACTGAGGCGCAGATCCAGTGTGTAACTAGGTGTTTCGACGTCGAGCTGTTCGAGTTCGTCGAGGAAGATCACTGAGTCGCGGCTCGGTGCGGCGTGGACGTGGATGATGTCGGGCGTCTGATCGCGGTGTTTCATTGCGCGGAGCATGGCGATCACCGGCGTGATTCCGCTGCCCGCGGTCAAGAAGAGCACGGCGTCGGGAACCGGCTCCGGCAGATCGAAGTCGCCCTTCGGCGCGGCGAGGCGGATAATCGTGCCCGGCGCGACGCCGTCGACGAGGTGCGTCGACAGGAAGCCGTCGGGGTTTGCCTTGACGGTGATGGAGATCGTTTTGTCGTCGTTGCTGCCGAAGGATGTCAGCGAATACGACCGCCAATGCCAGCGTCCGTCGACGTCGAGGCCGATGCCGACGTACTGCCCTGGCCGATAGCTCTCGGGAAATCCCCACCCCGTGCGGATCACCACCGTCGCGCTGTCGGCAGTCTCCTTGACCACGTCTTCGACGCGTCCACGCAATTCGCGGGCGCTCCACAGCGGATTGATCAGATGTAGATAATCGTCGGGTAGCAGAGGGGTCGTCGCTCGCGCGATCAGGCCTCGCAGGATGTTGACCTCTGGGCGCGTCGCGTCGACGTCGGCCGCAGGCCGCTTACTCCACTTGAGAAGATTCACCAGCCTCCCTCCGGTAGCTCGTAGTGAACGAGTGTACACACAGCTGGTGATGGGCGTCACAGATGCTTTGCAGGCCGCCGCCCACGGGTGTCCAGTGATCGATAACCCGCAGAATCAGACCCGCGCAGTCGTCCGGGAACGTGACCCATGTGGTTGCGCCGTGGCGGATTCATCGGTGATCCGCCACGGCAACTACCCCGTCTTCGGCCGCAGCGTGAACAGTTCCCAGACCTCTTTTTGGTCCTGCGCCCACGGGTCATAGACGAAAGGTGCGTGCCTCACCGCCATGCCCGCCTGCCGCGGAGTGCGATTGGCTTTGAAACCGTTGCAGGATTTGCACGCCGCCACCTGGTTACCGAAGGTGCTCTTGCCGCCCTTGGACACCGGCACAATGTGGTCGACGGTGTCGGCAGGGCCGTCGCAATAGGCGCAAATCCACTGGTCACGGCGCAAAATGGTCGCTGTAGACGCATAGGAGTCCATCGACTTGCCCGCATAAGGTCGGTAGGCGTTGCGTTTGATGGCCACCACTTTGTGAATGGGTAGGGTCACCGTGGGTGAATGTACGACGCGCACAACCGGCGTGCCCTCGACGTTGCGCGCGACTTCGGTGGTCAGCAACACGGCCGCACGACGCCAGGTCACACGCGCCAGGATCTGCAACCCGGCGTTGGTGACGAAGATTGTCATGGCAGTCCTCCGATGCCGTATGCGCTCGGACGTGGCGCGATCCACGCTAATGGCAATACGTCGATCTCGCGAGGCCATTTGTTCTGTGGCGGCGAAATACTGTCCGACGTTCACTTCGACGACATATTCGGGCAGACCTCCACAGTGGCGGCACACGCTTACTTCGCGGTGTGCAGTGTGGCCACCCGGCGGGCCGATCTGCACAAGATTTCGACGGCATCGCCTTCCATTTTCCGAAGGCGACACCACGGCATCCGACGCGTGCCACGCTGCACGTCAGTAGTTCTCACAATCAGGGGGTCAGCGCAGTGTCCGAGCATCCAGCTCACCGGTTTCTCACGCGTATCCCGCAGCGAATTCTGCTGACCTGTGCAGCACTGATCGCACTTGTGGCACCGGTGGCGCTGACCACTGTGCCCACCGCCACCGCCGCGCCGAGCCAAGCGCGGTGCGCCCTTCCGCAGGGTTCCGCGGCACCCGACTCCGCCACGCCGTCGAGCGTCGGAATCGACAAGGCAAAGCTCGACGACGCCATCGCATTCGCGGCGTCGAGAATGCGTACGCATATCGAGGTCTATCGCAACAACTGTCTGATCGGAAACGGACCGCTGAACGCCGTGACCGGAAACATTCCGTGGAATCTGTTCAGTTCGACCAAGAGTGTCATCTCGATGCTCGCCGGTGTCGCCTATACGCAGGGGCGACTAGATCTCGGAGCGTCGATCGAGAAATATCTCCCCGCAGGGACAGTCGATCGTTCACATGCAGCGATCACCGTGCGCGACCTGCTGACCCAATCGTCTGGCCTGCGCCAGTCGATCGTCAGCGAAGCACTGACTGCGGGACTCGACGTCGATCCGGATATCGCGAAAGAAGCTCTCGCGCTGCCTGTTCAGCACAAGCCGGGAACGTTCTTCGAATACACGCAGCACGGACCCGACCTCCTTGCGTACGTCGTGCAGCGCGCCGTCGGAGAAGATCTGCAGGAGTTCGCGCAGCGAACACTGTTCGGGCCCTTGGGAATCAAGCAACACGACTACTACTGGGCGCGCGATCGGTCCGGCCACACCTACGGATACGCCTTCTTGTTTATGCCTCCGACGGACTATTCACGCCTCGGGTTGCTGATGCTCAACGACGGGGTCTGGGGCGGCCGACGAATCATCAGTTCCGACTACATCCGCCAGGCTCACACGCCCTCTGCGTCGAATCGGTGCTACGGATATCTGTTCTGGGTCAACGACTCTCCCTGTACCGGGCCATCGTTCCCGTCCCGACAGACGATTCAGCAGGCGCCTCTGGCCGGGTTGCCGTCCGACGCCTACGCGATGGTCGGCTTCCTGCAGCAGAACAACTTCATCGTCCCCAGTCTCGGATTGTTGGTGAGCTGGAACGGGATTCTCGGCGACGTCTCGCCAGACCCGGGAACACTTCTCAGCGCCAGCCTCAACAGTGAGCTGTATCGCGAGTTCTTCCGCAAGCTCGTCGCTGCCTTCCGGACGCCGAGGATTCCCTACCCCGGACCGTACCGTCCGACGTTGAACCTCGACTTCGATCCGGTCCAGTTCGCCGACCCGAACATCGCGTTGGGCGCGTTGGGTTTCGGTCCGTACGCACCGTCGAATTGCACCGTTCTGCAATGCGGTTCGACGCCCTTGCGAGCGCCCCTGCAGGGCAACCCGGGCTGCTTTGCGATCACCTGCCTACCGGGGACACCTCAGTCACCCGGCAAGCGGTAGGCCTTCGGCGGCACCCCGCCGTCTGACACTCTGGACGCATGCGCGACCCGCTTTATGCCGGCGGCCTGACCCGTCGAAGCCTCATGCTCGACGTCGCCGTAGCCATGATCTTCGGTGCAATCGCGATCTGGCTGCACTTCGACCAGTCGACACCCGCGGGCATTGCCGCTGTGCTCGTGACCGTCGCGCTCGCTGTTCGACGACTCGCTCCGACGCTGATGATCGTGCTCGCGCTGGCATCCGCGGCGATTCAGGTGGCGACCGACCAGATCGCCGTGCTCGCCTCACTCGCCTACTTCCCGATCTTCGCAACGCTCGGCGGGCATCCGGACCGGCGAGTTCGACGTGGTTCACTCGCGGTGGCCGTGATCGGATCGCTCGTCGCCGGGTGGGAGTTCCCGCACGCCTACACGGTCGAGCCGTCCCTGCTCAACCGCGCGTTCACGACGTTCGTCGGATTCTGCCTGGCGGCGGTCGTGGTGATCGGCGGATGGACGTTCGGGTTCATCCGGTATCAGCGTCGTACGGTCGCGCAGGCAAAGGTTGCCGAGACCATCGCACAGCTGGAACGCAGACGCCTGCTCGATCTCTACGACGAACAGCGGGAACGCACACGTCTTGCGCGCGACATGCACGACGTCGTCGCGCACTCGTTGACCATCGTCGTCGCACAGGCTGAGGGTGCCCGCTACAGCATCGACACCGCACCCGACGTTGCACGGAACGCGTTGACCGTCATCGCCGACACCGCACGCGAATCACTCGGCGAGGTGCGCGGACTGCTCGCCCAACTCAACAACGACGACGCCGTCGCCGCCTCCCGCGCCGACCGCGAAACCCTGTACGAGCGAATGCGTACCGCAGGCATGACGATCGAGACGCGCGAGATCGGCGACGAGGAGACCAGCGAGCCGGCCGTCGGACGCATGGCCCAGCGCGTCTTGACCGAAGCGCTCACCAACGCGCTCAAGTACGGCGACCTGGCCACCCCCGTCACCGTCGAGATCGACTGGACCGGGGGCTGCCACCTCACCGTGCGCAACGGGTTGACCGACACCCCGCTCTCCCCCGGTGGCGCAGGCCGCGGCATCATCGGCATGGCTGAACGCGCCGCGCTCGTCGGCGGAACGGCCCGCAGCACCGCAACCGAGGACACCTGGTTGGTCGAACTGCGTGTGCCCGCCACCTCCGACGTCGACTCGAAAGGAGTGTCGCGGTGATCCGAATCGCCCTCATCGACGACCAGCCCATGTTCCGCCAGGGCATCGCGATGATCGTCGACAGTCAGCCCGACATGGAGGTGGTCGGACACGATTCGTCGGCCCTCTCGCTCTTGGATTTCGTGCGCACTACGCGACCCGACGTCGTCCTGATGGATGTGCGCATGCCGGGCATCGACGGCATCACCGCGACCGCCGACCTCGTCAGCGCACTCGGCGACGACGCTCCGCGCGTGCTGGTACTCACCACGTTCGACGCCGACGAGGCCGCGGCATCGGCCATCACCGCAGGGGCCAGTGGATTTCTCCTCAAGGACGCGCAGCCCGACTTCCTGCTCGCCTCGATCAGAGCCGTCGCCAATGGCAGTCAGGTGGTAGCGGCGTCGGCGACACGACGGTTGTTCGAGCAAACCCGCACGCGGGCAGGCGACCCCGGACCCGAGTACGACCGTCTGACCCCACGCGAACGCGAGATACTCGTGCGCGCCGCACAGGGACTCTCCAACGCTGAGATCGCCGACGCCGAGGTACTCTCGGAAGCCACTGTGAAAACCCATGTTTCGCGCATTCTTGCCAAGCTGGGACTGCGCGACAGGGTGCAGCTCGTCGTGTACGCATACGACCACGGGTTGGTCTGACCGCCAGCACGTACATCTCGAGATGTACGCGACGTCATCCGAGCGGTCGAGCCGATTTCATCGTCATGGCTGACGACTGGAGACATCGATTTCCCTAGCGTTATCTGCATGACGAATGAACCAGCATCTGTGGTGCTACGCAACGTATTCCGAAGCTACGGTGATTCGAGCCAGCCGATCCATGCGCTACGCGACGTGTCGCTCGATCTGCGACGTCGCGAGTTCACGGCAATAATGGGCCCGTCAGGATCGGGCAAATCGACGCTGATGAACGTCGTCGCGGGACTCGACGACATCACGTCGGGTGAGATCTGGGTCGACGGCAACCCCATCGGGTCGCTCGACGACGAAGCACGAACAATTCTGCGCCGCAAACACATCGGCTTCGTCTTCCAATCGTTCAACCTCATCCCGACGCTCACCGCCCAGGAGAACATCAACCTCCCGTTCGTACTCGCCGGGACACGACTCGACGCGCAGACGCGCTACTGGATCGCACACCTGGTGCGGTCGCTCGGCCTGGACGAACGCCTCGATCATCTACCCTCCGAGCTCTCCGGCGGTCAACAACAACGCGTCGCCATTGTGCGTGCGCTCGCGATGCGTCCGACGATCATCCTCGCCGACGAGCCGACAGGTGCACTCGACACACGTACCAGCCGAGAAGTGTTGGCGCTGTTGACCACTGCGGTGCGCGAGTACGGGCAGGGCATCGCGATGGTGACACACGATCCCGTCGCGGCGTCGTACGCCGACCGTGTGATCATGCTTGCCGATGGCCAGATCACCGGCGAGTACCGCGGCCTCGGTGCGCGTGAGATCTCCGATCTTCTCATCGGCTTGCAGGGGGTCTCGGCTTGAAGGCCACATCAGCGCGGCTGACCGTCGGATCGTTGCGCGAGTTGTCGACGGTCGGCATCGTCGCAGGTCTCGCCAGTGCCTACGGCACAACGCTTGTCGACGCTGCGAGCATGCTGTCGGTGCTGTCGGAGAAGAAGGGTGGTTCTGCTGGTGCGGCGCTCGCAGTGGTGGCTGCGGTCTTCATCGGCATCGCCCTGTTCGTCTCCGGGATCGTGATCAGCTCCGGTGTCGACACGGTCATCGCCAGTCGCCGAGCACAATTGAGGTTGCTGCGGCTGATCGGTGCGAGTGCACGCCAGTTGCGAGCGGGACTCACCAGGGCCGTCGTCACGGTCGCGGCCATCGGAGCCGTGATCGGCATCGTGTGCGCGACAGTGGTCATGACCATCGTTCGAGAAGTGCTCTTGCACAACGGAAAGCTACCCGAAGGCGACTACCCACTCCTTCCGCTGGGGGTGTTCGCGGCCGGTATCGCGGTGGTTCTGATCGCGGCTATCGCTGCGCGGGTGGGCACGCGGTCGACGCTCACTCGTGCCGCGGTGGCGGACGGCGCGAGGTCGAAGGTCGGTACGTTCCGGACGGTCGTTGCCTGCGGCGCAATCGTGTTCGGTGCGTTGTTGCTCGCACTCGCCTGCTACCTCGGAGAGTTCGGCAATCTCACCGGCTTCGCGGTTGCGTTCCTCGGTGCCGCGTCGGTATCGACGGGCGTGTTGATCGGCGCGCAACGCATTGTGCCGCAATTGGTCCGGTGGATGGGTGCCGCATTCGGTGCCAGCGCACCGTCGATCGTGGCACGCAAGAACGCCGTGTCTGATCCGCGACGGACGACCCGCTCCACGATCGGCCTCCTCGTCGGCGTGACGCTGGTGACCACCATCGCGTCGGGGATGAGCTCACTGACCAAGTCCGTCCACGGCTGGGACATGTCGGCCGCCGAGATGGCCGAGACCGAGCGTTCCCTGTCGGTTGTCACCGCGATTCTGCTTGCCATGATCGCCATCTCGGCGATTATCGCGGCAGTCGGCTTCGTGTCGACGATGTCGCTGACGGTGATCGGCCGCACGCGCGAGATCGGGATGTTGCGTGCCATGGGATTCACTGCGCGGCAGGTGCGCGCGATGGTTGTCCGCGAGTCGTTGGCGCTCAGTGGCACTGCGGTGATCGCCGGCCTGGTGCTCGGCATCATATTCGGCACCGTCGGCAGCCAGTCGCTCATCGGCAAGGCGACGTCGGGCATCCCCGTCGGACTGCCCTGGGGTGCGCTCGTCGCGATCATCGCAGGCACCGCCGTCGTCGTGATCGCCGCCTCGCTGCCGCCGAGCCGTCGGGCCGTGGCCGTCGCGCCTGTCGACGCGCTGGCTGTCGCGTGACGCCATTGGTCGAACTGTGCCTGCCGCCGGTCGAGCGGCGGTGCCACTGGTCGAGCTGCCCCACGCTGGTCAAACGGCCCCACGCTGGTCAAGCGGCCCCACGCTGGTCAAGCGGTCCCCACGCTGGTCGAGCGGCCCCCCGATGGTCGAGCTTGTCGAGACCACTAGGCCGCTCCCGCTTCCAGTCATTTCTGCGCGCACCCGGCCGCAAAAGCCCAGTTCGCTTACCAAGGCAGAGCGAAAAATGACTGGAAACGGGAGGCCTGGTTCATGGTTGACCGTGGTCGTCGGGTCCTCGCGCTACATTCGGTCGATGCATGCATCACTCCGAGGTCCGTAGCCACCAGATCGATGCGTTCACACTTCGGTTCGCGCGTCAGATCCGAGCGAGTCTGCCAGCCCCAGAAGATGTGCACGCGTGAGCCTTTCGGCACGGTCGGCGTCGCGCTCGAGTATGGCGTCGACGACCGCGCTGTGTTCGTCGGCGTCTGGTCGACCCACCGGCATCATGGTGAGCATGTCGGTCATCGACCCCACCAGCCGCGCCCGCAGGCCGTCGAAGAGTGTGGCCAGCAGGTCGTTGTGCGACGCCACGACGATTGCCTGATGCAGTCGAATATCCTCTGCGGCAAGCGCTTGCGGCGTTCCGCCGAGCAGAGCGTTGCGATTCTCCAACGCCGTTCGGATGATGCGCGCGTCGTCGTCGGTGTGGTTGGCTGCGGCGAGAGCGGCAGCCCGCGATTCGATGGCGATCCGGACCTGCAAGACGTCGGTGATCTCCGCGATCTCGGCGAGCTGATCCCACGGCTGCGTGGGTTCGGTCGCGGCGAGGAAGACGCCGACGCCCTGCCGTGTGGTGAGCACTCCACGCGCTGCGAGGCGTCGAATGGCTTCGCGGACCGTGGAGCGGCCCACGGATAGTTCCCGTGCCAAAGACACCTCGCCGGGAAGCTGCTCACCTACCTCCCAGCGTCCACGCCGAACATCGTCGAGCAGGGCACGTGCTGCCTGTTCCGACAGCGGAACGCGCGAAAGTGCTTCCAAGGTCCTAGTCCGTTGTGTCTCTGTCGATTGGTTTCGAATGGTCCATCACCGTTCGTTCTGATGATAGGCCCGCGACCTCGGCGGTCGATCGGCGCCGCGCGACGCTCTCAAGCCACATCCGGTACATCTCGCGCACACCGATCGTCAGCGCGAAGGCCGCGAACACGATGCTCAGAATCTTGACGTTCAGCGCGAGTGCGATCAGCACGCCGACGACTGCACCGGGCAGCGCACCGATGTTCAGGTTGAGGCCGAGTCGCATGTCGGCGGTGCCCTGGCGTGCGTGCGTGATGGTTCCGACGATGACGTTGGGGAAGAACATCAGCAACGACGTTCCTTCCGCGGTCGGGAGTTCGGTACCGAAGAGCAACATCAGGGCCGGAACAGCGAGCAGGCCGCCGCCGAGACCCATCCCGGCAGCCCACGCGCCGATCACGAATCCGAGAATCAGCGATACCGGGACGACGTACCACAGACTCGCAAGCCAGCTGTCGGGCACGACGGCCGATCCCTGCATCGGGTCGTGCCCTGAGACGTCGAGAAACAATTTGAGGCACGTCAACAGGAGGATTGCGACGAACAGCCAACGCAGGATGAGCGCCGGGATGCGCAAGATCAGCTTGGCGCCCAGGACCGCACCCAGCGTGGCCGACAACCATTCCCGTCCCCGCCCGAAAATCGATGGATCCGCCAACCAGTCCGAACGTGGCTGCTCCGACGCCGGTAACGGCGATGTTCGCCGCGCCGGCAGTGCCGTGGAGAGTATGCCGGGAGAGGTTGGTGACCTTCTCCAGAGCGGGCACGTAGAACACCCCGCTACCGCCGCCGAGCAGTCCGCCGATCACACCACCGGTGGCACCGATCCCGAGCTGGGTGGGCACGGACGGTTCGACGACCCGCCCCGCGGTCGTGCTTGCTCTGAATGTTCCGGGCCGCCTGGTTCCGAGCGTGCGCATTGTGAGACTCCTTCGGGGTGATGCACCGACACGTTACGCATACATGTACTTGTCTGACAAGTAGGTGTATGCGAGCGCTAGCCCCGCCCGCGTTTGTTACCAGGGCACAGTCTGACCTCGATAGTCCAAGAACTGCAGCCCGCCCGCACCCGCCTGTGCTTCCAAGACGTCGGCGACGCCCCGCGTGCTCTGCTCGACGGTCAGCGAGGCGTCGGAGCCACCCAGATCGGTCTGGACCCATCCCGGCACCATCAAGAGCAACGTGCGCGGGTCGTCGGAGTGCCTGGCCGCGAAGCTCCGCATCAGCTGATTCAGTGCTGATTTGCTCGCCCGGTAGATCTCCCACCCAGTCACGCGAGTGTTGTTCGTGATACTCCCCTGCCCCGACGACATCACTGCGATTGTTCCGGTTGGCGGGACGAGGTCAGCGAATCGTTCGACGAATCGCATGGGGCTGAGCGCGTTCGTAACCATCACGCGATCGAACGTCTCCGTCGAGACGTCGCCAACGGTCTCCCAACGATCGTGCGTGATTCCCGCATTCACGAAGATGAGGTCGGAGGTGGTGTCGGACAGTTTGTCATGCAGTGCCACAACCGAGTCGGTGTCGTTGATATCCACGTTCTCGACGGTCAGCGAACCATCGGACCGTGCGGCGAGCGCACCCAGATCGCCGCCGGCGTGGCGGCTGGTCGCCGCCACATGCCAACCGCGTTCGCAGAGGCGCTCGGTGAGTCCGAGCCCCAATCCCCGTGATGCCCCGACGATCAAGGCGTTCTTCGTTGCCATCGTGCGTCTCCTCTATCCGAATCGTTCCGTCTCTATCCGAATCGTTCCGTTCTGATTCGCCCGGCGTCGTGCCCGATGTCGAGCATCGCTCGTGCGCAGTGTTCGACGAACCCGTTGGGTCCGCAGATGTAGACGGTCGGCTCTCGTTGCGGCGCAATCGTCACCGCTGCGAGTTCGGCCGCCGTGACGCGCCTGGGACGGCGCGTCTCTCCTTCCGCACCCTCGCGGGTGTGAAAAACGTTGACGGGCAACCTGGTGTGCTCGACAAGCTGATCGAGTTCGCGCGCGAAGTACCGTCGCTGCGGCGTACGTAGCGAGTACACGAGGTTGAACGGAGTAGACGGGGCAGCCACCTCGCGCAGACGGATCATCGACATCAGCGGCACGATCCCCGAGCCGCCACCGATCAGTTGGACCGGCCGCGTATTCGACGGGTCCCACGTGAACCACTGTCCGTTGGGTCCGCTGATCTCGAGCGGCTCGCCCACCTCGACCATGTCGACGAGGTAGGGCGACTCCTCGCCGTCGTCGACCTTCTCGATGGTCACCTCGATGGTGCGCGTCTCGCGGACGTCGGAAAGCGAGTATGGCCTTGCCGTCGAGTATCCGTCCTCCGCGGTGAGCCGGATGTCGACGTGTGCGCCTGCATCGGCGCTCATCGGTTCACTCAGCGCGAGTCGCAGCGATCTCGCGGTCGGAGTCTGCATCTCTGCCCCGACGACCGTCGTGATCTGCCAGCGCATTGTCAACACTCCCTCACTGTCACGAGTAGCGCTGCTCACGCCAGGGATCACCGTAGATGTGATAGCCGCGCTCTTCCCAGAATCCAGGAGCGTCATGGGGCATGAACCGCAGGCGCCGAACCCATTTCGCGCTCTTCCAGAAGTACAGATGCGGTACGAGCAGCCGTACCGGGCCACCGTGTTCAGGCGCGAGCGGCTCACCGTCGAAGGTATCTGCCAGCCAGCCCCTTCCATCTGTCAGATCAGTAAGCGGCACGTTGGTGGTGTATCCGCCGTAGCAATGTGCCATCACGTAGGCGTCCGGTGGCCACGGGAGTACCGCCAACAAGTCGTCGAAAGCAACTCCACGCCAACGGGTGTCGAACTTCGACCACCGTGTGACGCAGTGGATATCGGTCGTGATGTCCCGGTGCGGCAGGGCGAGGAAGTCCCGCCACCGGAGACTGTGTGCACGATGATCCGACGACTGAATCGTCAAGCGCCAGGAGTCAAGTGGCAGCACCGGCGTCGGCTCTGCGGACAAGACCGGGAAGTCGAGGGTCGAATACTGTCCTGGCGGCAGCCGATCGGCCATCCTGTCGCGGCGTCCGACGAAGCCGCGGTTCACTATCGCCATATGTGCAAGTGTAGGGCCGCGCCGACTTTTCGCAGGTCATGGGCGTATAGTCTGGTTCAACTGATTTGCACTCATAGCCGACGTACTCGCGTGGTCGTGTGTTGGTCACCGTCGGGTTTTGGTCACCGGCGAACGCGGCGTCACAGCCGGTCAGGAGAGTGTCCGGTGGTCACGTTGGGTCCCACCCGGGTTCGGTTCACCACTGATCGCAGCGCCCCGATCGCCGGGGCGTGGTATCCGTACACTGCGAACCTCGCCGATGAACTGAGCAGTCTGTCCGGTGCGGCGGCGCCCCGACTCGGCGAGGTCACCTCGATATCCGTGCACTGGCAAAGCTACCGGCGCTACCCCGGTCTCGACTCTGCAGACTCTCCGACGGTTCCGCCGCTCATGACGCTCAACGGCTCCCACCGAAACGCGACGCTGCTCGTGATTCCGTGCCGCACGGCGTCGTCGTTGGCGGCGATCCTGATGCACCTCGCCAGCGACAGCGAACTTCCCGACGGGCACATGCATTCGCTGGAATCCAAGCGCGGCCGACGCATTCTGTCGATAGCGAGCCAGTACATGGCCTCACTCGACGGGACCGCCAGCGCAGCGACCAGCTGACGCCACCCGCCCGGCGCCCAAGCCTCATTCGTCTTCCATGCCACGCTGTGCCAGTTCGTTGGCATCGGACCATCCGACGATGTCGCCGCGCCCGATCGCGAGGGCGAGCAACTCCGGGAAGGCGTCGGGCGTACACGCGAACGCCGGAACACCCATGGCACCCAGCGCTCCTGCGATGTCGCGATCGAACGACGGCGCTCCCTCGTCCGACAGCGCCAGCAACACGATGACCTGCACGCCGTCGGCCTGCAGCTGCGCGATCCGCTTGAGCATCTCGTCGCGGATTCCGCCCTCGTACAGGTCCGAGATGAGCACGAAGATGCTGTCATTGGGCCTGCTGATGAGGGTTTGGCAGTAAGCGATCGCGCGATTGATGTCGGTTCCGCCGCCTAGCGTCGCGCCGAACAGCACGTCCACGGGGTCGTCGAGTTGACCGGTGAGGTCGACGACCTCGGTGTCGAAGAGCACCAACGACGTCCGAACCGACCGCATCGTGGCAATCACCGCTCCAAAGATCGACGCGTACACGATCGATTGGGCCATCGATCCGGACTGGTCGATCGCGATGACGATGTCTTTGCTGACCATTTGTGAACGGCGACCGTGGCCGACGAGCCGTTCGGGAACAACGGTCTTGTACTCCGGTAAGTAGTTGTGCAGATTGCGAGCGATCGTTGCGTTCCAATCGATGTCGCGGAACATCGGTCGGGTCACCCGGGCTGCGCGGTCGATGGCTGCGCCGACTGCGCTTCGGGTGCGGTGGGCGATGCGTCGTTCCACCTCGTCGACCACCTTGCGCACCAACGCTCGCGCCGAAGCCTTCGAACTCGCCGGAATCGCCCGCCCGAGTGCCATGAGCGTGGTGACCATCTCGATGTCGGGTTCGACCGCATCGATCAGTTCGGGTTCTGCGAGCAGCGAGTACAGGTTCAGCCGCTCGACGGCGTCGTGTTGCATCACCTGAACAACGGTTTGCGGGAAGTACTTTCGTATGTCGCCGAGCCATCGGGCGACCGACGGAGCCGACTTGCCCAACCCACCCCTGCGCGACGCGTCGGCGTCATACAGCGCCGACAGCGCACCGTCCATAGCGGCATCGGAGCCGGTCAGCGACGGAAGTTGTTCTGCCGCTGCATCTCCGAGCACCAAGCGCCAGCGTCTGGCGCGCACGTCTCGTGTGCCGTCGGTCATCGCAACCCCAATATGTCGGCGACAACGCGCACCGCAGGCGCGGCGAGATCGGGATCGAAGGTCGTCGTGCTGGCCGGAAGGCCGTCGGTGCGGTCGAGTGATGCGACCCGGTTGCCGATGTTGCGACGCACCGAAGTGTCGAACAGCCCGAAAGTCCTGCGCAGCAACGGCAGAACGTCGGTGAAGTCACGCTCGCCGAGCGTGCTCAGCCACTCGTCGAGGATCACCAACAGATCGCGGTCGTGGACGAGCAGCAGCCCACCGTCACCCAGAAAGCCGTCGATCCATTGGGTTTTCGACGTCGGGGTGGCTCCCGTCGACAACGCGAACTGCAACCGGCCGGCGGCGTCGGCGGCATCGATGTGTCCGCCGTCAAGCAGCAATCGCGTGGCTCGGCCGACCAACAGACCGTTCACATCACACCGGTCGGCGATCGTGCGCAGTGCCCCGATCCAGCGGCCCATGTCCTGCTCGTCGAGCAGGACCACCGTCTCGTGGGTGGCGTCGAGATGCGCTTTCAGGGCTTTCGCAGCGTCATCGTTGAGACTCGAGATGGCGGCGGGGATGCCGACGCAGATGCGGGTGAGCAACGACGATGCGACGAGGTGCAGCGAGGCGGTGTCGGTGCCGCGGACGTCTCCGTAGCGCTGCGCGCGTCCGAGTGCTGGTAGTGCCTGCATCAGGTGCGCGACGTCGTGGTCGACGGCGGCTCGCTCGTCGAGTGCGGTCAGGACAGGCGCCACCGCATCGACGAGTTCGGCGAGGAGTGCCGACTCCAACGCCTCGGTGACCTCACCCAACGTGTCGGCGCCCGTCGCCTTGTCGATGACCTTGGCGGTGGCGGCGCCCTGCACCGTGGTGCCCCACACCGAAGCCACCACGACGTCGATGACGTAGTCGGGTCGCCATGCGACGATCCAGCCCTCTTTGAATGTGCCCATTCCGGTGACGTCACGGGGTTCACCCCAATTGACGCCGAGTACGAGTAACCGGTGCAGCAGCAGGGATTTGGCCATGTCAGTCGGTTTGCGAAGGTCCAACGCCAGCTCTCTGGCCACCGGATCGATCTTCAATCGGGCCGACCGCGCCGTCGCGGTGACGTCGGCCTGAAGCGGGACAACGGGAGCGTCGTCGGGAACCGATCCCAAACGCTCCCCGATGACGGCCTCGCGATACATCATGTCGGACAGTCCGGAGTCGCCGTCGAGCATCACGGCGTGGGTCGCCTCCGTGACCTCTGCCAACCCCGGTAGCGGTCGCTGTCGCATCACCGCGAGGGCCTCCGCGAGGCGGGCGGTCTCGATGATGTGGGCCGACGACACGTCGATGTCTTTGTCGCGCAACAGTCGTGCCTGATGGATCAGCCAGCGGACGATCACGTCGTCGGACGTGGTGAACAAGTGGTGATACCAACCCGGTGAGATCACACCCGCCCCGTACCCGGACGCACTGGCGATGCGCGAATGGGTCCACGGTACCCACGCGAGCTTGCTCCGAATCTTGTTCGTTCCCTTCAGGATTCGCGCATCTCCGGCAGCGGGCGGCAACTTCCCCGACAGTACTGGTGCATGCCATGCCCCACACACGACGGCAACGCGTTCGACGCCCGGCCGCTTCAACGTCGCGCGGAGTACCTGACGCATGTGGGCTTCGCGTCGTTCGTCGTGGAGTTCGTCAGGGGCTGACTCGTCGGGCGAACGCAGGAAGTCGTCCTCGCGCAGCGTGGCCATCGCCTCGGCTATCGCCGCGAATCCTTCTGCTTCGCCGCGTGTTTCGACGACGTCGTCCCACCAGCGCTCAGGATCGGAGTAGCCGGCCGCGGTGGCAAGCGTGCGTACAGGGTCGATCCGTACGCGACCAGGTGCATCCTCGCCGGGTTCACGTGACTCCTCCGGAGTCGGGTCGGCGGGCGTATGACCCGACTCGGTGCGGTGTGCGAGCACCATCGTCGTGGGAAGGTCGCAGAACGCGACGTGCACTCGGGCGCGCACCGCCCAGCGCATGGCCTGCCATTCCGGCGAGAACTCGGCGAACGGCCAGAACGCGGCACGCGACGGATCGTCTGCCGCGTATCCGAGGAGGGCGACCGGGGGCGACATGCCCGGGTCGACGACGGCTGGGATCAGATCCGACGCATCGGCAGGACCTTCGATGAGGACGGCGTCGGGTTGAAGTCGGTCGAGTTCGTTGCACACCGCGCGGGCCGAGCCCGGCCCGTGGTGGCGGATGCCGAGCACGTAGGTGCCCGGCAGCGCACGCGAGTCGACGGTGGGTGCGGACGAGGGGGGTGCGGACATGCCGGTCAGCGGAGCGCCCCGCGCGCGGCGCGGTAGAAGTCGGCCCAGTCGGAGCGTTCTCGCACAACGCTTTCCAGGTACTCGGTCCAGATCACCGAATCGGCTCCCGGGTCTTTGATCACCGCGCCCTGGATACCCGCTGCCACGTCGGCGGGCCGGAGCACGCCGTCGCCGAAGTGTGCCGACATCGCGATGCCGTGGGTGATGACCGAGATGGCCTCCGCGGTCGACAGTGTGCCGCTGGGTTGCTTCACCTTCGACCGCCCATCCTCGGTGACCCCGGAGCGCAACTCGCGGAAGACGGTGACCACGCGTCGGATCTCGTCTGCGGCAGAGGGCAATTCGGGAAGCTCCAGCGACTTTCCCAGTGCAGCAACACGTTGAGTCACGATATCGACTTCGTCCTCGGCCGAGGCGGGCAGCGGCAACACCACCGTGTTGAAGCGGCGTCGGAGCGCCGACGACAGGTCGTTGACTCCGCGGTCACGATCGTTGGCCGTCGCGATCACGCTGAATCCCTTGGTGGCCTGCACCTCTATCCCGAGTTCCGGCACCGGCAGCGTCTTCTCCGAGAGGATGGTGATCAGCGCGTCCTGCACGTCGGAGGGGATACGCGTGAGCTCCTCGAGTCGCGCGATCTTGCCCTCCCGCATCGCCACCATGATCGGTGAGGGCACCAGTGCCTCGTTCGACGGTCCCTCGGCGAGCAGCCGGGCGTAGTTCCAGCCGTAGCGGATCGCCTCCTCGGGCGTGCCTGCCGTCCCCTGCACCAACAGCGTCGACGTCCCACTGATCGCTGCCGCAAGGTGCTCGGACACCCAGGTTTTCGCTGTTCCGGGCACCCCGAGAAGGAGCAGTGCGCGGTCGGTGGCCAACGTCGCCACGGCCACCTCCATCAGCCGTCGGGGTCCGATGTACTTCGGTGAGATCACCGTGCCGTCGTCGAGAGTGCCGCCGAGAAGGTAGGTGACGACCGCCGACGGCGACAGCAGCCAATTGGCAGGGCGGCTAGCGGTGTCTGTGCGGGCCAGTGCCGCGAGTTCGTCGGCGTAGAGCTGCTCGGCGTGTGGTCGGAGCAGATCGTCTGCAGTGGTCATGCGAACTCCCTCGTGAGGACGATACGGATACGGATGGACTCGGCCAGGCGGGCGAACTGTGCGGGCGCGGTCGCGACACGCGCACCCACCGCACGCACGGCGTCGCGCCACGCATCGGTGGCCGGGAGGCCAACCGACATCAGGTCGAACAGTTCTGCCGTGGGCCCGCTGCGCGCGGTTCCCGACACGGTGGCGGCGAGCAGGCGTAGTGAGGCGTGCGCGATGTTCTCCGGCCACGGGGTCGGCAGGACGCGCAGAGCCGCGAGGCGTCGGTCGTCGGGTAGGTCGTCGAAGGCACGTGACACCTCCAGCGGATCGGCGGCCACGAAGACGACCGGTAGCGCATCGGGGTGTGTCATCAGTGCAGTCGCCCAGCGCCGATCGTCGAATGTCACTGCGGCGTGGCTCAATCCGACGACGAGCGGGCTCTGGTCAGAACCGATTGCTGCGACGATCTGCGCCGGTGACATTGCGAACCTTTTTTCCCAGAGCGACGGCCGAATCCGTGACACCAGCTGCGCGAGCACGTGGGCGCCGACCCCACGCCTTGCGTTTGACGGCACGGTCAGCGTGAGTCCGTCGCGTGCGAGCGCCGCATTCGGCTCAGTAGGCAGCGTCGCCTGCAGCACGGGGCGTCGGCGCATGAGGTGCCGTTCTTCGTTGAGCAACAGTAATTTCGACGCCGCGTCGAGGATGCGCTGCTGGTGCGCCGAGCCGTCGATGTGGTCGAGAATTCCGGCCGCAGTTGTCCTGACATTGCTGCGCCGATCGTCGAGCGCGCGCTCGAGCAGGGGCTCGTCGGACAACGACGGCGTGCGACCGAGGATGGGCAGTAACAGTTCACGACTGGGTCCGTCTTCTGTGCGCCATGCGGATTCGAGGAGTTCTCGCGCAGCATCTGGGTCGCGCTCCCGCAGCGATCGCAGGTAGGACGCACGCTCGTCGGGTTCGCCATGGGTCCACGCGGAGGTATCTGCGATGTCGCCCGACGTCGAGGGGGCGTCGAGCACGGCTTTCAGCTCGGGGGCTTGTTCGGCCAGCCATCGTCCGCGTGGACCGACGAAAGTGGTTACCGCAGCGCGGATCTCGACCCTGCGCGCGGTACGGGCGAGGAGCGTCGGGAGCATGCGTGCGGGAGGCCGGACGTGCGACCGCGCGAGCAGGTCGAAGCACCAGAGTTCGAGCTGCGGCGACAGCATCATCGCGCGGTCGAGGTTGCCTGCGATCTGATCGGAGATGCGCGGCCTCGGGTCGTCTGGCGAGGCGGGGATGGGTTCGGCAGCGATCGTCGGCGGCCCGCTCGCGCACCGTGCGACGGCGCTCAGTGCCGCGATCTGCAGGGTTGTGACCGCCGGGTCAGCGACTTCATCTGGCAGATGCGCCTCGATCACGGGATCGACGCCGTGCGTGGTGATCGGTCGGCTGCGGACGCCGACGAGCGCGGCCGAGACCACCTCGTCCCAGGTACTCATACGGCAGCCATCCTCATACGCGGACCACACCGCCGTCGACGATCACCGACTCGACGTCGAGTCCGTCTGTTCCGAGACTCCCGAAGATCGGTACCCGCGCGCCTCCGGTGAGCGCGAGTAGCAGGGGCCAGCGCTCGCCCGTCACGAGGATGTCGATTGCGTCGCCCGTGTGATCGATTGCCGCCGGTCGGCCCGCGACGGTGCGACCGAGTCGCGCGTCGAGCACCACCGGCCACCGCCGCGCCCACGGATCGTCGGCGATCGCCTGCGCGTGGGCGCGCCTGGCCGCGGCGATGTCGGAGAGCACGAGCATGCCGAGCGGATCGGGATGTGGGAGTGCGTCGGGCTGCGGTGACTCTGCGTCGGGCTGCGGTGACTCTGCGTCGTCGTAGAGGCAGCGCAGCAGAGGCGAGCCCGGGTAGAAGTGCATCGCCGCGACCAGCGTTGCGCCCACCCTGGGACGCATCGGCAATACGCCGCCCTTGGGCGCGTAATCGAGCAGGA
>NZ_LZMI01000085.1:0-10651 GCF_001665475.1 Gordonia sp. 852002-51296_SCH5728562-b
CCCCCCCCCCCCCCCCCCCCCCCCCCCCCCCCCCCCCCCCCCCCCCCCCCCCCCCCCCCCCCCGCGCCCGCGCCCCCCCCCCCCCCCCCCCCGCCTTGCTGGTGGTCATCTACGGTTCGTCACCGAGCCGAGGTGAAGGTGGGTTCGGAGGCGGCGAGGTCGACAGTGCCACTGATGAAGTCGCTGTCGGTGTAGCTTCCCGGACCGGATGACGTCGACATGTACGTGGCAGGCCACTCCACACTGCCGTACACCTTCACGCTGGTGGGAGTCTCGTAATCCGGGCTGAGCCTGAGTTGAGTGATGTCGTTCGGCTTGGTCCATCGGACGCTGCCCGGCACGACCGACTGGTACAGCGACTGCGAACATCCCGGCTTGTCCTTCGACGCGTCCGCCTGCGTGGAACCCGCGCAGTTCGTGAAGTACGTGTCGAGGGCCGTTGCCACAGCCTTGGTGCCCCGGTCGCTCAGCTCGACTTTGAGCGAGTTGTATGACGCGTAGGTCGGCCCCAGCGGGAATTCGCTCGATTGATCAGCCTTGACCGTGAAATTCGGGTTGCTCGATCCCCACTCGACCGGCCCCGGGAACACATAGACCTTGCTGTCCTTGCTGACGTCGACACCGAACGCGGTCAGTTGTGGCACGCGGGTGTCGTCGACGTCGATCGGGATCGTTCCATTGTCGACGGTCCACTTGCCGTCGGACTTCTTGAGCATGAAATCAACGTCAGCGTTGCGATCTCCGAATTTGTACGTGGCTTTCACCGTGGCCATCGACGACAACGACGTCGACGGCTCGCGCACATTGATGTCGGAGATCTTGGCGATCGCCTGTTGCTTCTTGAGCACCTCGTCGGTGAGGAGTTTGTCCGACGGCGGTGTTCTGACGACGCTCAGCGCCTTCTTGGCGTCGCCGTTCGAGAGACCCTCCAGATAGGTCTGGACTGCGGCCTTGGGCGAACCTCCGGGACCCGAGTCGCCGGTGAATACAACGATGAGCGTCACCACGAGGGCGATGATCACGACGAGGACGCCGCCACCTATGCCGAGAAGTAGGAAGAGACGCTTGTTCTTCTGCTTCGATTGTTGCGGCGGCACTCCCCCGCCACCCATCGCTGGTTGCGCACCCCACGCAGCGCCCGGTTGCTGCCCATAGCCCTGCGGTTGGCCGTACTGGGCTTGACCGGCTTGGGCTTGACCGGCTTGGGGCTGGCCGAAGTTCGTGTCGTGCATCTGGTTCGGCTGCTGACCGAAGTTCACCGTCGGGTCGGTGGCCGTTCCGGTCGGCGCCGCTTGCCATTGCTCGTACCCGGGCTGTCCGTAGGGCGTCGACTGCCCGTACGCCGGTTGCTCGGGGCTCTGCTGCTGTCCGTATGGCGTGTACCCGCCAGCAGACTTGCCGTCGCTCGAGGCCGCTTCACCCCCGCCGGAAGGACCCTGCGGTGCCGCGCCCTGCGGCGTCGAATCACCCGGCTGAAACGGATCGTGCGGATAACTCACGGCGGCATCTCCCCTTGTCGTCGCCGACGCGGGCAGCTTCAGTGGCTCGTTGCACTCGCTGTCGGAATCGTCGGAATCGGACCAACCTTAAACGAGCTACAACGATCTGACGCAGTCGGGTCGGACAGGCGAATGATGGTCAGTCGGTGCCGCCCGCGGTCGCCACAGAGGCGGTCAGTGTTCCCGTCAGCAAGCGCGCGAAATCGGCCGGATCGTCGAGCTCCCCGCCCTCGGCGATCAACGCCATCCCATAGATCAACTTGGCCGTTGGGGTGAGCCGAGAATGGTCGGCGTCGGCCTTGAAGGCCGCGTTGAGCCCGGTGACCAGCGGATGATCGGCGTTGAGTTCGAGCGCACGCTTGGTTTTCGGCAGTTCCTGACCCGACGCACGATAGAGGCGTTCGAGTTGTGGCGACATCGAATACGTGTCGCCGACGAGACACGCGGCCGACTCGGTGAGGCGGTGCGAGAGGCGGGCTTCGCTGATGTCGGCGTCGAGCGCCTCGCCGAGCCAGGACAGCAGTTCCTCGAACTCGGCAGTGCGCGCATCCGTCGACTCGTCGGAAGTGCTCGTGTCACCGTCGAGTTCGTCGAGATCGACCTCTCCCTTGGCGATTGAGCGGAACGGCTTCCCATCGAATTCGACACCGCTCGAGACCCACATCTCGTCGACGGGGTCGTGCAGGAAGAGCACCTCGATACCCTTGGCCCGGAAAGCTTCCATATGCGGCGAGTTCTCGATCTGCTGACGGGATTCGCCGGTCAGGTAGTAGATCGACTTCTGTGCGTCGGACATCCGACCGACGTAATCAGCCAGCGAGGTCAATTCGTCTGCGGCGCGGCTTGTTTCGAATGCCGATGCCTTGAGCAGCGCATCACGGTTGTCGGCGTCGTTGACGAGACCTTCCTTGAAGACGCGACCGAAGTTGTCCCAGAACGTCCGGTAGTCGTCGGGACGGGCGGCGCGCATCTCATCGACGGTCGAGATCACCTTCTTCGTGAGTCGACGACGAATGGCTCTGATCTGTCGGTCCTGCTGGAGGATCTCGCGGGACACGTTGAGCGAGAGGTCCGCCGCGTCGACCACGCCTTGCACGAAGCGGAGATACTCGGGCATCAGCTCGTCGCAGTCGTCCATGATGAACACCCGTTTGACGTAGAGTTGTACGCCGCCGGTGCGTTCACGCATGAACAGGTCGAACGGTGCTTGCGACGGGATGAACAGCAGCGCTTGATATTCAAACGTTCCCTCGGCCTTGAGGGTGATGATTTCGAGCGGATCGTCCCACGCGTGCGCGACGTGGCGGTAGAACTCCTTGTACTCCTCGTCGGACACCTCGTCGCGCGAACGCGACCACAGCGCCTTCATCGAGTTGATGGTCTCGGTTTCGGTGCTGGTCGTGGTGACCGGTTCGTCGCCCTCGTTCTCGGCCGGAGTGGTCGTCGTCTTCTCGACGTCCATCCGGATCGGCCACGCGATGAAGTCGGAGTAACGCTTGACGAGTGCGCGGAGCTTCGTTTGGTCGGTGTAGTCGTAGAGGTGGTTCTCGGCGTCGGCAGGCTTGAGCGTCAGCGTCACCGACGTTCCCTGCGGCGCGTCGTCGACATCGGCGACCGTGTAGGTGCCGTCACCCGTTGATTCCCAACGGGTTCCGGTCTGCTCGCCCGCCTTGCGAGTGACGAGGGTGACCTTGTCGGCGACCATGAACGTCGAATAGAAACCGATGCCGAACTGTCCGATCAGCTCTTCTGTCGCCGCGGAATCCGACGCCTGCGCGAGCTTGGCACGCAACTCAGCGGTGCCGGAGCGCGCAAGCGTTCCGATCAGTTCGACGACCTCGTCGCGTGACATTCCGATGCCGTTGTCGCGGATGGTGAGGGTGCGCTCGGCGCTGTCACCAGAGCTCGGCTCGAGCGTGATGTGCAGATCGGAGGCGTCTACGTCGAGGTCCTTGTCGACGAGCGATTCGAGTCTGAGCTTGTCGAGCGCGTCGGACGCGTTCGAAATCAGCTCCCGAAGAAAGCTGTCCTTATCCGAGTACACGGAGTGAACCATCAGGTCCAACAGCTGACGGGTCTCTGCCTGGAATTCGCGGGTTTCCGACTGTGTGCTCATCAAGTGCCTCCGGATCAGTACGACTGTGCGCATTGTCTGCCGATTCGATGCCATCGCGACCACGTGGGTGCGACGTGCGCGACATGAGAATTTTACCGACGCTGCGCGCAGTACTCTGAGGAGGGTCGGAGGGCGGCGAACCTCACCGCGCCCGGACACAATCGACCCAGCACCAAACGACCGCAGCACCACCGAGCCTTGGAAAGCGAAGGATGTCGACGCCGCGCATCATGCTCGTTCATGCACACCCCGACGACGAGTCGCTGTGGACCGGCGGCCTGATCGCCCGCGCTATCGCCGCAGGTGGCGAGGTCTCGGTGGTGATGTGCACGTGGATGTCGGGCACTCCACGACATCGCGAGTTGCTCGACGCACTCGGCGAACTCGGTGTACACGACGAACCGATACTGCTCGACTACGCGGACCTGAAGGTGCCGGAGTCCGCGCCGGGACATCAACGGTTGACGGATGCGTCGTTCGACAGCGAGGTCGCCGAGCTGGCGCGCCACATCCGACGTCGACGACCCGACGTCCTCGTCACCTACGACCCGTATGGGATCTACGGACACCCCGATCACATCAGGGCACACAGGATCACCTGTGCTGCCGCCGATGCCGCGGCCACCCCGACCCTGTACCGCGATGACCTACCGGCGTGGCAGGTGCGCTCGCTGTACTTCGCGACGATCGCCGACTGGATGGTCGCCGAACTGGCCGACACACTGTTCCCTCGACTACAGCCCGGCGACTTTCTCGGTACGCCCGCGCACACGCTCGGACTTCAACTCGACGTATCCGAATGGATCGAGCACAAAGTTCGCGCGATCGAGTCTCACAAGTCAGAACTGGCACGACGATCTACCGTCTCCGCGCTGATGAATCTGCCGCGCGCACAACGTGATCTGGCCCTTGGCACCGAATGCTTCCTCCGCCGCGACCTCATCGCCAACGGCTGCGACCTCTGACTCAGGCAAGTTCGCGGACCGCCGACCGCAACCCGCTCGCCCGATGGACACGGCGAGTGACGGCCTCGGCCAACACTTCTCGCGTTCCGACGATTCGCACACGAGTACGTGCACGCGTGATTGCGGTGTAGAGGAGTTCGCGGGTCAGCAGCTCCGATCCCGAGGGCGGCAGCACGATGGTGACACCACCGAACTGACTTCCCTGGCTGCGGTGAATGGTCATCGCGTATGCCGGCGCGACGTCGGGAAGCTGCACCGGTGCGATCAGCCGCTCCTGCGCGCCACGGCGGAATGCGACTTCGAGGCGATCGGGATCGGTCTCGCCACCGACACGGACCACCACTCCACAGTCGCCGTTGAACGTCCCGGTCTGCCGGTCGTTCGACGTCACCAGCAGCGGCTCACCCACGGACCACACCATCGTGTCGAGCTCGATCCGCGGAAGGCCGGGCGACTCCGACAGCCAGTCGGCGACGCGTCGCTGCCAGCCACGCACGCCCCAGAGTCCCTCACGATGCGCGCACAGGATCCGGTGCGAGTCGAGCGCGGCCAATGCGGCGTCGACGTCACCGGTATCTGCCGCGCGGTGCAGTGCCGTGCCCCATGCGACGATGTCGTCGTGAACAGCGTCGAGCTTGTCGGGCGCGACGAGTTGTACGTCGTCGATGTCGGCCGAGGTGACGAGGTCGACGACAGCATCTGCGTCGCCACGATTGACCGCATCGGCCACGCGTGAGATCTGTCCGCCGAATCGAAAACCCCGACGCAGCGTGACCACTCCATCTTTCAGACGCGCTGATTCGTCGGCATTCATCTCGATCGAGGAATCACCTGCCGTCGGCGCGGACGCCCGAACCGATGGTGGGCCGGGAGCGCGCTCGACGAGGTCAGCGAGGACCGCACCCGCCTCCACCGAAGCCAGCTGATGGGGATCGCCGACGAGAATCAATCGCGCATCCGAGCGCACGGCGTCGAGTAGTCGGCTCATCGCGGTCATCGACAGCATCGATGTCTCGTCGACCACGATCACGTCGTGTGGCAGCTTGTTGGCCAGACCGTACCGCGGCGTCGAGCCCGGCCGCCAGCCGAGAAGGCTGTGCACGGTCACCGCCCGCACCGAGGTGGGCAACGTACCGTCGAGGTCGACCGACGCCTGCAACTGGGCTGCAGCGCGACCAGTTGGTGCGCACATCCCGATGCGGAGATCTCCCCCCGCGAGACTGTCGAGAACCGCGAGAATCCGAGCGACGGTGTACGTCTTTCCCGTTCCCGGGCCACCGGCGAGGATCGACGTCCAGTGTGAGGCGGCAACCTCGGCGGCGAGGCGCTGCCGAGGCTCTGCGGTGCTGTCAGCGAACACCTCGGCAACCTGCGCCCGCACCGCCTCGACATCGACGTCAGGTGCGCTGGTCGCACGGTTGGCGAGCGTCTGGCGGATCGATTGCTCCTGGCGGAAGTACTTCTGTAGGTACACCAACGGGCCGTCGTCGGAGTCCATCAGCACCACGGGCTGCAGCGTCGACCCGCGGGCGCCGACGACCAGCGGACAATCGCGAAGTTCGGCGAGCATCTCGACGGCACTCGGAAGCGCGAGTGCCTGCGCGCCCGGGAGTTCGTCGACGGTGGTGAGCGCAAAACATGTCGACCCGAGGCGCACCGAGCGCACGGCGAGTGCGATGGCGACCTGAGCCGCGACCGCGACCGGCTCGCCACACATGCGGACCATGCGCGACGTGATGTGCAGATCGGACGCAGCGAAAAGGCCTGCGACGTTCGCGTCTGCGAGGATGCCCTCGGCGTCGCGAACCCGCCGCGCATCGTCGACGGACAGCACACCGGGATTGTCGGTGCTCACCGGTCGTCGCCCCCTTCGATGCCCCCGAGTAGATCCGACAACTCGGTGACCAACCCGGTGGGGATGTCCCATTCGTAGACACCGCAACCCGGTGGGGTGTCGGCGCCCACCATCCCTCGCACGAAGTGGTACTGCACCGGACCGAGGTGCTCGGCAGGCGTGTAGCCGGGTAGTCGCCAGCGAAGATAGCGGTGCAGCGCAACGGAATAGAGCAGTGCCTGCAGCGGATAGTGTGCGCCGATCATCTCTGCGGCCATTGCATCGGCGGTGAAGTCTTCCGCGCTCAGCTCGCCCGGACGTAACCGGTTGGTCTTGTAATCGACGACGACGTATCGGCCGTCGGATGTGCGGAGCACCGAGTCGATGCTTCCGGTGAGATAGCCGCGCAGTGCGCGCGGCGGAATCTCGGCGAGTGACTCGGCGTAGGCGCGTAGCGGATCCTCTTCGGGGAGATGGTGATTCATCAGGGCGGCGACGTCGGACAGCACCGCCGCGGCAGACGGCGTCGACGCCGCATTACCGAGCGGGAACTCGAAGTCCAACTCTGCCAGCCGATTGCGCGGCCCGACCGACCACAGGGTGCCTCCGAGCGAGGCCAGTGGGGTTGTCAGTACGGCACGTAGCGCGGCGGCGAGATCATCGACGTCGACGTCGAGCGCGTGCCTGGTCGCGGACGTGGCACACAGTTCGCGGACATGGTCGTCGATGTCGGGTGCTGCGGTGTCGACGTATTCGAGCACCTCGTGGACCAGTGTTCCGAAGGCCGCTCCGAATGGCATGCCGTTCATCAGCGACGGTGTTCCGTCGGGAAGCGTCGAAGCCTGTGCGGCTGCCGGATCCGTTGCTGCATAAGGATCGCCGGAGTCGACCCTGTCGGCGGGATCGTCAGGCTCGTCGGTGATCAACTCGCCCTCGGCAGCGGAACCGACCTCGGGTTCGCTACCGGTTGTCAGGGTCGGATGTTGGTGCGCGGCACCGGCGATCAGGGCCGAGTACGAGGTGCGGCGCCACTGTTGGTCGATCGTGCGGGTGAACCGCGCGACATCGAGTTCAGGACGGCTGTCGTCGTCATCGGGCGGTGTCCACACCGGCGCCGGTGAGTCGTCGGCGTGCTCGACACTGATCGACACCGGCGGATCGGCCGCGAGCGCACGCAGCGTCGACACGCACGTGTGGTCGTCCGGCACGTTCACCGAGGTCGGCACGGTCTCGGCGTCAGTGCCGCGTCGCGTCTCGCCTGCGTGTTGTCGGCGTCCGAACAACAATCGGTGCAGTGGACCCTTCGACGTGTTGAACGACGGTGCCCAGTGCATGACGACCTGTGACGAGGCGCGCGTCAATGCGACGTAGAGCAGGCGGAGGTCCTCGCCCGCCTCCTCCTCGTTACGACGCGCGATCCGCTCACCCCAGCCGCGAGTCCCCTCGCCACCGACGTCGAGGTGACGGCGACCGGCATCGTCGTGGTAGCGAAAGGTTTTCGGCTTCGAGACCCGCGCGGCGTCCCAACCGAACGGTACGTACACGATCGGGAACTCCAGTCCCTTGCTCGCGTGGACAGTCATGATCTGTACGACATGTGTGTCGCGGTCGAGACGTCTGGTCTGATCCTCGTGGCGCCGCCACTGGGATTCATCGGCGATGCGATCCGCAAGCCACTCCACGACACCCGCCAACCCACACTCGTTCTCGACGACGTGCTTGTTCACCAGCGACGCCACCTGCAGCAGATCGGTCAGTGCACGTTCGCCGTCCTCGATTCCGAGCACTCGGCCAGCGACGTTCTCGGCTGCGAGGAGACGCTGAGACAGCGCCGCGAACCCACCGTCGGCGAAGACTCGACCCAGTTCGGCGAACATCGACGACAGCTCTGCGAGGCGGGTGTCGGTAGCCTCCGCGAGTTCGCTTGCGTCCCAACCGATCAGGGGCGTCAACGCGGCAAGTCGGACGCGGTCGGCGCGCGCCGGTTGCTCGATCGCACGGATCACCCACAACCAGTGCAGCGCACCGATCGTACGGAAGACGCTGGTCCCGGTGCCGACGACTGAGGCGATACCGAGTTCCGACAGCGCACGCTGCAGTGGCTCGATGGTGCCGTTCGTGCGAACGAGAATCGCGATGTCGCCCGGGGTGACAGCGCGTGGTCCGTCGCCGGTGTCGAGCCGGGTGTCGGAGGCGAGGAGCCGGGCGATGTCGTTCGCGACGTCGGCCGTGATCGCGGACCGAACGTCGGCAACCGAAGGGAATCCGCTCTTTCCGCGGATGGTGAAGTCGCTTCGCGACAGGGCGCGCATGCGCAGTGCCGGTGCACCGGAGATCCGACTCCCCGACCGCGCGGCCCGAACGGGGTGCACCGTGATCGATCGGTCGCCGAGGCTTGCGCCGCCGTAGATCCGATCCAGCGCGGTCACGAGGTCGGCATCGGAACGGTGATTCGTGTCGAGCGCACGGAGCGAATCGGCGACGTCGACGGCCGTCAGGTAGCTGCGGACCTCTGCACCACGGAACGCGTAGATCGACTGTTTCGGATCGCCGACGAGAACCAGTTGTCGATGCCCGTGAAAGCAGCGCCGCAGGATCTCCCACTGGAACGGGTCGGTGTCCTGGAATTCGTCGACGAGGATCAGCTCGAACGACGCCCGGATGCGCTTGCACGCCGCCTCACCGAACTCTGGGTCGGTGACGACCCGGTACAGGATCGTCTGGAGGTCGTCGTAGGTCCGCAGTCGCGCGAGGCGCTTCCGACGTTCGACGCGGCTACGCACGCGCTCGCAGAACCGCACGCGCTGGGTTGCGGCCGAGGGTGTGGCGTCTGCGGTGTCGTCGGGTTGCGGCGCCAGCGGCACCCCCGCGCTGCGGACGGCTTCACGCGCGATCGCCATCGCCTCACCGACGGAAAACGGTGGGCGGTCGGCATCACCCGCATACGACGACAGGTACAGATCGAGCGCGGTCTGTTCGACGATGTCGTCGGTGTCTTCGACGACGTCGTAGATCAGTTCGCGTTCGCCGAGGAAGCCCAGCGCTTCGAGCATCCGGTTACAGAACGTATGCGTCGTCGCGATCGTCGACGCGTCGAAATCGGACAGCGCCTGTATGAGACGTCCACGGCGCGCGGCGATGTCGTCGGGGCTACCGGTCAGCACCGCACGTAGCACCGGGTCGTCGTCGCCGTCACGATCGGCGTGCACGCGGGAAGGATCGAGAGCGACGACGAGGTCGGCGAGGCGTGCGCGCATGCGCTCGCGCAGTTCGGCACTCGCCGAGCGACTGAACGTGACCAACAGCAGCTTGTCGATCGGCAGGCCGTCGGCGATCTGTCCAGCAGCGACGCCGACAATCGCATACGTCTTACCTGTCCCAGCGCTGGCCTCGAGGACCGTTGTGCCGCCGGGCAACGGTGCCGCAACGTCGAAAGGTTGTGGTGCAGCGGCGGTTTCGGACCCCGGTGTCCCCGTGTCGGGGATGGTGCGCGCTTCGGTCATGACATCGTCTCGTGGTCGAGGAGTGGATTCCAGAGAGCGCGGGCGAGCCTGGTGAACAGCGGCGCCTCGGCCTCTCCGGGCAAGGTCAGCCCGGCCCACCGGGGGTCGTCGGAGGTCGACATCCGCAGGATCTCGTCGAATGCGACCGACGACGTCACGTCGGCGCCGAAAACAAAGCGCAGGTAGGTGTCGGTGCCCGCGCCGAACATTCCGTCGAAGCTGCGTCGTGCGGTCTCCACCGCCGCTTCCGAACGGACGCCTGCGCGCACCTTGGTGGCGTACTCCTCCGCTGGTTCGAGCGGCAGCGGAAGCGGCGAGCGCAACCCGAGATCGCGGAGACGCACCAGATCGTTGAGCACGGCGCGTGCGTCGTCGGGAGCAGTGAGCATGGACTGGGCAACCGCTCCCGCGCCGCCGCGGCCGACGACGAGCGCCGACGGCGGTGACGCGTCGGCGGCCGACGCCGCGAGGAGCAGCAATCCCAGCCACGCGGTCAATCGCTGCTTGGCCCGCACACGTGAGTACGTCGCGGTGACGATAGTCGTTCCGAACGGCGAGTTCTCGACGATGTCGGCGATGCTGCCATGGACGCGACGAGCGTCGGGCAATGTGACGACGACGTCGCGGGTGACCGGCGGCTGCGTGCGTACCGAGGCGACCGCGTCGTACACACGTGACACCGTTTCGGAGATCTCGACCAACTCACGGCGCCCGAACTCGTATGGGGGCAGGTT